>JBDLUN010000260.1:0-6149 GCA_039805245.1 Bacteroidota bacterium | reverse complement strand
GATAGCGAGAATTGCAAATACCTTTTTCATTCTTTTGGGTTTTTTGAAAGTTAAAATTGAATAACTGTGAATTAATACGCAAAGTAAAAGGAAGTAACCCGGTCTTTGAAAATTTTTTTTTGTTTTTTTGTGGGTTACTATTCCCCCCTCATCAGTATATAATAAAGTATTGTGGCAATTACAGAACAGGAATCAGCGGTTTTCAGGGCGATTGGCAACAATGATAAAGATGCCATTGAGGCTGTGTACAAAGAAAATTACAGTCTGATACAGCATTTTGTTGTAAGCAACAATGGTTCGGAAGATGACGCCAGGGATATTTTTCAGGAGGCCATGATGGTCCTTTACGAAAAATCAAGGCAGCCTGAATTCGAGCTTACCTGCCAGATAAGAACTTACCTGTACTCCGTTTGCAGGAGGTTGTGGCTGAAAAAGTTGCAATACAATAGGCGGATTGAGTCGCAAGTGGAGAATTTCGACAAAATTGTACCGGTGGAGGAGGATATCGAAGACCACGACAAACTCAACGGGCAGTACCTCATCATGAGAACGGCGATGGGGAAAATTGGAGAACCTTGTAAAAGCCTGATAGAGGCCTTTTACGTTCACCGGAAAAACATGCAGGAAATTGCAGGTTATTTCGGATATACCAATGCAGACAATGCAAAGAACCAGAAATACAAATGCCTGGTACGGCTTAAAAAGCTATTCTTTGCCCAATATAAAAGTGCTTAAGAATAATTTAAAGAATGGATCAGTTAGACCAGTTGCAGTTGGCAGAATCGGTTGAAAGATACCTGAAAGGGGAAATGGACAGCCAGGAACGTCAGGCATTCGAACAGATGCGGATGAAACAGCCTGAGTTGGACCAGATGGTGGTGGAGTACCATTTTTTCCTGGAAGAAATGGACCGTTATGGTGCCATCAGGCGTTTCAAGTCCAACTTATACGACACTCACCATACCCTTCAAGAATCAGGTGAAATCAAGGAGCTACAGCTTGGTACCAAATCCCGCATCATCAATATGTGGAACAAATACCGCAGGGTTGTGGCTGTAGCGGCTTCCATCGCAGGAATCACTGCCATCTTCATCAGCGGTATGCTATCCCTTTTCACTCCCAAGGCGCCATTCAGCGACATTGAAGAACTCAGGAGAAAAGTCAGCAACCTGGAAAAGCAATCCAGCAACCAACGTGCGGAATTCAATCGGTTCAAAACCAAAATCGAACCCGGAACAGATGTCAAATTTGGCGGTACCAGCTTCATGATTGATGCCAAAGGTTATTTGGTGACTTCTGCACACGTAATCAAGGGGGCCAAAAAAATCTATGTTCAAAGTCCGGCAGGTGAAGACTTACTTGCGGAAATCGTTCAACAGGATCAGGAAGCCGATTTGGCCATCCTCAAAATCAATGATGCCGACTTTACTGCACCCAAGCAACTCCCTTACGGCTTCAGCCAATCACAAACTGGTCTTTCTGAATTTGTATATACCCTCGGCTATCCCAGAAATGAAATAGTATACAACGAAGGCTATTTGAGTGCTAAAACAGGACTGGATGGAGACACCATGTCTTGCCAAATCAGCATCAGCGCAAACCCCGGCAACAGCGGCGGCCCAGTCATCAACAAAAACGGTGAAATCATAGGCATCCTCAATGCCCGTCAAACTTCAGCGAATGGTGTAGTCTTTGCCACCAAAATAAAACAAGTATACCGGTTGGTTGAGCAACTGAAAGATGCCGACAAAGACCTTAACATCAGGATGCGGAACAATTCAAACATCAAAGGTATCAGTAAGTCCCAACAAGTGAACAGGGTTCAAGACCATGTTTACATGGTAAAAGTGGTATTGGGATAAACAAACCAGCGAAACGAAATAGCAATGCCCTGTGTTACTGGAGACATTTCTTCAGCATCACAGGGCATCATTCTTTATATTAGGATCTCCACAAACCTGCAGGATATTCCCCAGTAGCCAATAGCCTGGTGATACCCTCCTTTACTGCTGGCGCATCTTCCTTGTAAGTAACGCCAAACCACAAGGCTGTAGTAGGAATCACTTCTACCCTGCCTCCAGCATCACGCATGAAGCTGTCAGCTACCAATGGTATGAAAAACTCAGATTTTTCCTCCTGGCCCCGCTCCTCCAAAAAGGTGTTGAACAACCTGGCTGAATAATCAAAAACAGAAGCATCAAAACACCAGAAGTTCATGGAAACCATGGTATCTGGCTGCAACGTTGAAGGTTCAAGTCCGTCACCACAAGTTATCATACCTTCACCAGATGCGATATTCAAGCGCTCTATAACCCCTACCAGATCACCCTGGCCATTCAGGGTACAAACGCCCCTGTTGACGGTACCATGATCAGAAAGGGTTTGTTGCAACGCATAACCCACTATCGCGTAATGGTTTTCACCACAGGTACCGGTAAGGAATGCATGGGCTTTGATAAAAGCATCCCGACCGTAAAAATCATCTGCATTGATAACCGCAAATGGCTCGTTGATCACATCCCGTGCACACAATACGGCATGGGCTGTACCCCATGGTTTGGACCTTTCAGCCTTGCGTGGGTACCCTTTGAGATGGGCATCCAAGTGTTGATATACATATTCCGCTTCAATCCTACCTTTCAACTTAGGCTCAAAAACGGCTTTGAACTGATCGGCAAAATCTTCCCTGATGACAAAAACAATCTTGCCGAAACCTGCCCGAATCGCATCATAGATTGAATAATCCATGATGGTCTCCCCATCTGGTCCAAAAGATTCCATTTGTTTCATACCTCCATATCGGGAGGCCATACCAGCTGCCAAAATCAAAAGGGTTGGTTTCATTTGTAGTGTTTGTGAAACGAAATTATACCATATTGCCTATGCTTCAAAATACGAACTTTGCCGCATATGGCCGAAAACGATTTGTTGGAACCTTTTGAAGATGAATTCACCAGTAATGCTGGCATCAAAGCTTCCATTTTGAGGCTAGACAAAATTCATGCCATCGTATCTGGGAATAAAATATTCAAACTCAAATACTACTTGGAATCGGCCTTAAACAATCGGCAGGAAACGATCATCACTTTCGGAGGGCCCTATTCCAACCACCTGCATGCAACAGCTTTTGCCTGCCGGCAAGCTGGACTAAACGCGATTGGCATACTCCGCGGACCGGAACCACCAACATTATCGCTTACGCTTCAAGACTGCCTAAGCTATGGCATGAAACTGGAGTGGTTAGATAGCCAGCTATGCAGTGAGCAATTGCCGGTCTACCTTTCGGCCCAATACCCGAATGCACTATTCATTCCTCAGGGAGGCATGGGCGATTTAGGTGTGCGGGGGGCATCAACCATCATGGAGCTTCCGGGACTCAGTCATGCCGATACATTGCTCGCAGCCTGTGGCACCGGCACCATGGGTGCGGGACTGATGTTGGGCAAACAAAGTCACCAACGACTCATGCTCATTTCTGTATTGAAAAACAACTTCAGTGTGGAAGAAGATTTATGCCGATTGACGAGACAAGAAACACTTGATTGCATGGGCACTTCAATTCACTTTGATTTCCATATGGGAGGATATGCCCGAAAATCAGCATCATTGTTTGCCGGCATGAATAGCCTCTGGGAACGTCACCGGATTCCAACAGATTTTGTCTATACAGGCAAATTGCTAGCGGCCTTTTATGAAATGTTGGTATCCCGAAAATTTGAAAAAGGTGAACAGGTCATCATCATTCACAGCGGCGGACTTCAAGGCAACAGGTCATTAACAAATGGTGAACTTTTATTTTGATGCTATTGAGTAACTTTACGCCATGCTCTTATCCTGGATGAATCGTGCCGGTGCAATTGCCACATTGACCTTGATTACCAACATAGTGTTAGCACAAACTGTGCTCCCTGAATTTCAAGTGATTCAAAGAAATGGCTGGGCGGTAGTAAGCTGGAAGAACACCAATAAAGAGCTGACGCAACTCATCATCCAACGTTCAAACGACTCCCTGAAAAGTTTCAGATCAATTATCACCATGCCAGACCCCACGAGTGCAACCAATGGCTATGTGGATAAGAAACCAGGCAGCACCAATGCCTATTACCGGATATTCTACGTGATGCCCGGAGGCCGCTATGTTTTTACAGACGCCAAAAAGCCAGTAGCCGAAGTACCGATACCAGCCAAACCGGCTCCAGTTCAACAAGCTGTTCAGTCAGCCCCTCCCACTCAACTGGTGCGAGAAAGTAAAACGGAAATGATCAAGACTACAGCCGTTTCTAATCCCCCTGCAATACCTGTGGCGAAAGATTCCACAAAAGTAGTATTTAACTTGCCCTACCAGCGGGTTGAGCTCAAAAGGGAAAACTGGAAACCCGTTTTGCCTGCCCCCAAAATCGATAGTATCCCGGGTGAAGCCATTTTCAATCCTTCAGCATTCATTTTCACCAATGCAGATGGCAATCTCATCATCGCATTACCTGATGTTACTAAAAAAAGATTCAGCTTGCGTGTTTTCAAAGACGACAATACGCCCGTTTTTGAAATGAGGCATATCCGGGAAAGCCAGTTACTGATCGATAGGTCAAACTTCCACCAAAGTGGATGGTTCCGTTACGAATTGTTGGAAGCTGACAGAATTAAGGAAAAAAACAGGTTCTATATCAAACCTGATGGGAAATAAGGGAACAGTTGAAAACCCTTTCAAAATGAAATTTCAACTTCTCCTTAACCTCTTCCATAGGCACTTCATGTCCCAGCTCTTTTTGGAGTGAAGTGACCTGTTTGCCCTGGATGCCGCAGGGGATGATCAGGTTGAAATAATCCATGTCTGTATTGACATTCAAAGCGAAGCCATGCATGGTAACCCACCTGCTGCAACGCACACCCATCGCACAGATTTTCCTGGCCCGCAATTTACTTTCTGGATTGAGCCACACGCCCGTTTCTCCCACACTACGATCTCCTTTGAGTCCGTAATCAGCCAAAGTAAGGATAACTACCTCCTCCAGCAAACGCAGGTATTTGCCGATATCCGTAAAAAATCTTTCCAAATCCAGTATGGGATACCCAACAACCTGTTCCGGACCATGAAAAGTGATATCACCACCCCTATTGGTTGGATAAAATGCAATATTTCTCTTGGCCAATTCCTCCTGGCTCACGAGAATGTGTTCAGGTTTGCCGCTTTTTCCGAGGGTGAACACGGGAGGATGTTCGCAGAACAAAAGGTGATGTTGCGTCTCTCCAGCCAATTCCCCTTTGGCTGAAGCTGATTTGACTGCTGTATTTTCCAACAGCAAAGATTCCTGGAGCTGCCAGGCTTCACCATATTCCATCAAACCCAAATCCCTGAATAACACTTGTTCTTGCATGACATCTCATTTAGGATACAAAGGCATTAACTTTGCAAAAATACTACTATGGCAGTTGAGAATGGCGATATCCTGCAAGATGAGGAATTGGGTGGTCAGGTTTCAGAAGAAATGTATGAACGCCTGACCTTGCAGGTAGACAAAGGCCAGGAGCCTTTGAGAATCGACAAATTCATACTGAACCGGGTGGTCAATACTTCCCGCAACAAGATTCAGACTGCTATCAGCAATGGCATGGTACTTGTCAACAACCAGCAGGTCAAATCCAATTACAAGGTCAAACCAGGCGACAATATCATCTTTTACTCAGACAATGACCCAGAGACCTATGAAATTGTTCCCGAGCAGATGTCTCTCAACGTTGTTTTTGAGGATGAGCATGTGCTGGTAATCAATAAACCGGCAGGAATGGTGGTGCATCCGGGAGCGGGCAATTTTTCAGGCACTCTGATCAATGGTGTTGCCTGGCACTTGAAGCAACAGCAACCGGATTTGGACGAAAGCAAGCTGCCCCGTTTTGGCATGGTGCATCGAATCGACAAGAATACCAGTGGATTGATTGTATTGGCCAAATCAGAGCTCGCAGCAGTCAAATTAGCACGTCAATTTTTTGAACATACCGTAAAGAGAAGGTATACGGCCCTGGTTTGGGGAAACTTCGAGGAAACTTCGGGTACTATAACCGGTCACATTGGACGGCATCCCCGCTTCAGGAAGCTCATGGATGTTTTCCCAGATGGAGACAGCGGCAAGGAAGCCATCACCCATTATACC
>JBDLUN010000259.1:0-3096 GCA_039805245.1 Bacteroidota bacterium | reverse complement strand
CCAGAAATTAGAGTGTCTGTATTTGGGTAAGGGTGTACAAAATGTTTCATTCGCTTCACAAGACAACCAAGAGCCTGCCAAGTTTTATCTGCTCTCCGCACCGGCTCATCAATCCTATCCTACCACCAAATTCACCCGCGAAGAGGCATCTCCTGTGAATTTGGGTGAGGCCGCCACATCCAACAAAAGAACAGTATATAAGTATATCCACAAGGATGGCATCAAAAGTTGCCAATTGGTTATGGGCCTCACCGTGCTTGAATCAGGTAGTGTATGGAATTCTGTTCCACCGCACACGCATACCCGCAGGATGGAGGTTTACTTGTATTTTGATCTGGACCCTGCACAAAGGCTTTTCCATTTCATGGGCGAGCCCCAGGAAACCCGTCATATCGTCATGGCCAATGACGAAGCGGTGATATCACCACCCTGGAGTATGCATTTCGGATGCGGAACATCCAACTATGCTTTCGTCTGGGGTATGGCGGGGGAGAACCTCGACTATACCGATATGGATCCGGCACCCATTCCAACCTTGAAATAAAATCAGCAAACCCAAAACTTTAAAAATACCTCAACATGTCAAAAAAAGTTGTAACCCTTGGAGAAATCATGCTCCGTTTGTCAACACCAGATTACAAGCGTTTCGTTCAGGCAGACACTTTCGATATCACTTATGGTGGTGGTGAAGCTAATGTGGCAGCTGCCCTATGCAATTATGGATTGAATGGCACTTTTGTTTCCAAGGTTCCTAATAACCCTATCGGACAATCAGCAATCAACCATTTGCGCAGGTATGGTGTGGATACACAATTTGTCGCCCGCGGTGGCGACAGGCTGGGCATTTATTTTCTGGAAACAGGAGCATCCATGCGTGCTTCCCAAGTGGTTTATGATAGGGCAGGGGCGTCCATTGCTGAAGTGGATGCATCAGAATTTGATTGGGATAAAATATTGGATGGTGCTGATTGGTTCCATACTACAGGAATCACACCTGCTTTGAGCGATAAGGCTGCAGCCCTAGCAGAAGCCGCTTTAAAGGCTGCCCGCGCTAAAGGCATCACCACCAGCATCGACCTGAATTACAGGAAAAAATTGTGGAGCAAAGAAAAGGCCCGTCAGGTCATGACCAATCTCTGCCAATACGTGGATGTCTGCATTGGCAATGAGGAAGATGCTGATACAACACTTGGTTTCAAAGCCAAGGATACTGATGTTACCAAAGGTGAGTTGGACCTCGACGGCTTCAAAGATGTTTTCAAACAGATGAAGGAGAAATTCGGATTCAAATACATCGCTTCCTCTTTGCGTGAAAGCCACAGTGCGAGTGACAATGGTTGGAGTGCATTGGTTTATGATGGTAACGAGTTCTACCATACCAAAAAGTACAATGTACGGATTGTTGACAGGGTGGGCAGTGGCGACAGTTTTGCCAGTGGATTGATTTACGGGTTGGTAACGGGAATGGCTATGCCTGATGCCGCTGAATTCGGTGTGGCTGCCAGTGCATTGAAACATACCATCCCTGGTGATTTGAACCATGCCACTTTGGGAGAGGTAAAAGACCTTGTAAAAGGTGATGGCAGCGGTCGTGTTCAACGTTAATTTTACTGACAGTCTAAACTGAAAAAATGATTATCGACAACTTGCTTCAGGCAACCAAATATGCTTCCGTTCATCCGCTTTTTGCAGCAGCATTTGATTACATCAGCAAAACCGATCTGGCAGCCATCGAGGTTGGCAAATACGATATTGCAGAAGGATTGAAAGCTATTGTATCTGATAAAAAGGGGATGACTCCAGCGGAATCCTGCGCCAAATTTGAATGCCACAATGCCCATATTGACATTCAAATATGCATCAGGGGCAATGAAACCCTTGGCTGGAAACCCCGTCAGCAATGCCAAAGCGAAAGGGAACCCTATAATCCTGAAAAGGATGTCCAGTTCTATACGGATGCTCCCGATATGTTTTTTCAGCTGACAGACGGACAGTTTGCCATCTTCTTCCCGGAAGATGTCCATGCTCCCATGATAGGGGAAGGCGAAATCAAAAAAATGGTGATCAAAGTAAAAATCTGATATGAGCAATACACAAAAAGTTATTGATGCGATAGTAGGTCAGGGAATGCTTCCCCTGTATTTCAATCCTGATGAGACCGTAAGTGTTGAAATTATGCGGGCATTGCACAGGTCTGGCGTGCAGGCCATTGAATATACCAACAGGGGAGAGACTGCTTTGCAGAATTTCCGCAAACTGGTGGAAGTCAGGAATGCAGAAATGCCGAGCATGCTTCTCGGTGTTGGAACCATCAAGAATATGCAACACGCCAAAGATTACCTCGAGGCAGGAGCAGATTTCTTAGTTAGTCCGGGTTACATTCAGGATGTGGCATCCTATTGTGTGGAAAATGATATTTTCTTTGGCCCGGGTTGCATGACTCCCGGTGAGATTATTGCAGCAGAAAATACAGGCATCAAATTCATCAAACTGTTTCCCGGCAATATCCTTGGTGTTGAATTCATGAGCAGCATCAAAGAAATATTCCCCAAACTGACTTTCATGCCCACCGGTGGTGTGGATACCACTAAAGAGAGTATTGAAGGATGGTTTAAGGCAGGCTGCAAGGCCGTTGGCATGGGCAGCAAATTGGTGAGCAAGAAGTTGATGGAGAATCGGGATTATGCCGGAATTGAGTCCATTACCCGTGAAGTTGTTTCTTTGATCCAGTCCATCAGGGCTTAAAAATTCAGATGATGAAGCAGGCTATTATTGCGTTTTCAATGATGATTATGGCATATACTGTACAAGCGCAATATCAGCCGCTTTATTCGGGTAAGATACCGAATTTCATAGATGCGGTGGATGAAGAGTCTGTTGCAACTACTGGCGGAATCATGCGCATTTCAAAGGTATCCGTTCCGGGATATGCTTTTTTCCGTGCCGGGGATGATAATGTTGCCAAACCCTGTGTGATCATTTGTCCGGGTGGCGGTTATGGCATTCTTGCTGCCCAGCATGAAGGAACTGATGTGGCAGCTTATTTCAACAGCATTGGCGTTCATGCCATAGTTTTGAAATACAGAATACCATCAG
>JBDLUN010000258.1:0-7532 GCA_039805245.1 Bacteroidota bacterium | reverse complement strand
TTCCCTGAAGGCATAGACTCCCTGAATTACAAAGAAAAGTCGTTCAATGGCATCCTCTATCCCACATTTGAAGATGGCAAAATAAAGGCTGAACTCTATTCTTCAGAGCAACTCGGTTTTGAACCCAGCCGCTATATTGAAAGACAGCTCAATAAAGCACTTGAAAACAAACTGCTGCTTGAAAAAGGCATTCAAAAATCTACGCTTGACTCTATCTCTGATGCATCAGAAGCCAATGTATCTTTGAAAAATATGGTTTCTGATGAAGTCGGTGAATCCAAAGAAGCAAACGCTGGACTGGCTTACGGCATTGGATTTGGCAGCGGATTGCTGATCTATATGACCATGTTCATCTTTGGTGCCATGGTGATGCGGGGTGTAGCTGAAGAAAAAACAAACAGAATCGCAGAAGTTATTGTATCATCCTGCAAACCCTTCGAGCTGATGCTGGGTAAAATCATTGGCATTGCCGGAGTGGGTCTCACACAATTATTGCTTTGGATCGGATTGATGCTGGCGATATCCAGCTCATTATCTGCATTCATCCCAGCTGAATCCTACCAAGAATTCCAGCAAATGCAACAGTCAGGTACTGCAATGGGAGCTGCAGGCGTAAGCAACCCAGCAGCCCTGAAAATACTTGAAGCACAGTCGACTTTGGTGGAAGGAGCCAACTGGGTATTGATCATCAGTTGCTTCCTGTTCTATTTCCTCGGCGGATACCTTTTCTATGCATCGCTGTTTGCTGCTGTTGGCAGTGTGATCAATGAAGATCCGCAAGAAGCACAGCAACTGATGCTACCCATATCCATGCCCATCATCTTCTCCTTTGTAATCCTGCAATCAGTGCTGGCCAACCCTGGCAGCTCCCTAGCCATATGGACAAGCATCATCCCCTTCACTTCGCCCATCATCATGATGGGGCGTATTCCTTTCGGGGTCCCCAGTACCGTTCCTTACTGGCAACTGGGGCTATCCATGGTCACCCTCATCGGCGGTTTTATTCTCTCCACTTGGCTGGCAGGTAAAATATACCGTACCGGCATCCTGATGTATGGCAAAAAGACCACCTGGAAGGAAATGGTGCGCTGGGCAATGAAAAAAAGCTAAGATTCTTCATTAAAGTTTAAACATTGGCATGGTTTTTGGCGTAATCTTGCCATATGAAATTACTATACGGTTACCTGAAGCCATACAAATGGCTGATCGCCCTTACCATGTTGCTGGCTACCGTCAACACGGTATTCTCCCTGATAGACCCCATCATCTTCGGCAAGATCATTAAGCTGTCGCAAGACATCAATACCCGCCAGGATAACGGTTCCCCCTTTGGCTGGGACGAATTCTTTTCTGCCACCATCATGCTGCTGCTGATGTCGATGGGCACCGCGATGGTCAGTCGTATTGCAAAAAATATGCAGGACTACTTCGCCAATGTGGTCATCCAGAAATTTGGCGCCAAAATCTTTACGGATGGTTTGCAGCATGCCATGAAGCTGCCTTACCAGGAATTTGAAGACCAAAGAAGCGGTGAAACCCTCAGTGTGCTCACCAAAGTGAGAACAGATACCGAAAAATTCATCAACTATTTTGTCAATGCCCTCTTCGCCATCGTGGTGGGAGTTGTCTTTGTTTTCGTTTATGCCTCGGTTTACATCCATTGGTCCGTGCCCGTTGCCTACGTGTTGGGCATCTCCCTGCTCTCCTGGGGAACCAACGCACTGAGCAAAAAAGTGAAGACCATCCAGAAAAAAATTGTCAGCAGCACCACATCGCTGGCCGGTACCACCACGGAAAGCCTTAGGAATATCGAATTGGTCAAAAGCCTGGGACTGACCCAACAGGAAGTGAAAAGGCTGAATGCAGATACCTATAAGATTCTCGGATTGGAACTCACCAAAGTGAAAAGGATCCGCAGCATCAGCTTCCTGCAAGGCACATTGGTAAACACCCTGCGTCAGGTAATCCTTTTCCTGCTCATGTGGTTGGTATTCAAAGACTCCATGCAGCCACACGAGATGGTAACCATGCAGTTCTTTTCCTTCTTCATTTTTGGCCCACTCCAGGAAATCGGCAACATCATCCTCTCTTACCGCGAGGCAGAGGCATCCATCGCCAACTACCATAACCTCATGCAGAAGGAGCCGGAAAAGGTTCCAACAGACCCGGTACACCTTGGCGAAATTGAAACCCTCCAATTCCAACACATCGGTTTCCAACACCTCACGGCCAAACAAAAAGCCATAGACAACATCAGCTTTGCTGTCAACCGCGGTGAAACAGTTGCTTTTGTTGGCCCATCAGGCTCTGGCAAAACCACCCTGATGAAACTGCTGGTAGGATTATACCGACCACAAGAGGGCAAGATTCTGTATAACGGGTTGGATGAAAATGAAATCAATTTTGAAGACCTCAGAAAGCAAATCGGATTTGTAACCCAAGATACCCAACTCTTCTCCGGCACCATCAAAGACAACCTGCTTTTTGTGAATCCCGGAGCAACAGATCAAGAAGTGCAGTCGGCATTGGAAAAGGCATCTTGCCAATCACTGTTGTCAAGGGCTGAAAACGGCGTCAATAGTGTCATCGGGGAAGGCGGACTCAAACTGTCTGGTGGAGAAAAGCAAAGGATATCCATCGCCAGGGCCTTGCTCCGCAACCCTAAAGTGCTCTTGTTTGATGAAGCCACTTCAGCACTGGATTCCATTACCGAAGAAGAGATCACAGAAACCATCCGGGCCATCTCCTCCCGCAAGGAACAGATTACCCTGCTGATTGCACACCGGTTAAGCACCATCATGCATGCCGACAGGATCTATGTACTGGAAAAAGGTGAGATTGTTGAAACCGGAAACCACCAGCAACTGCTGGATGAGAAAGGATTGTATTATGCAATGTGGAGACAGCAGATTGGTGAGAGGAAATAGGCACGAGGCAATAGGCACGAGTTTACCTGCCTTCGGCAGGGCAATAGGCACGAGGGGAGAGTTTACCTGCCATGGCTGGACACAATTATTGACCTGTGTGCCTTATAAAATTTAATAATTCCCCTCCTGGACAGGAGGGGTGGATCCAGACCGAGCAAAGCGAGTGTCTGGAGACGGGGTGGTGGATTTAATCAGTTCTGCCGAGGTCTTCAACTTCACTGAGCAATACTTCAAGAGCATTGGTGCTTTGAAATATTTCGATGAGCGAGAAAACAAGGGAAACAAGCAGTGTAATCAAACTTATAGCAAAGAGTGTATTGGCCAAGGTTGTCCAACTGTTGTAAATGCAATACATACAGGCCACACACAAGAGGAAACTGAACACACCGGAAGCCTGCATGAAACGGATATAATTCAACCGTTTCCGCAGGCTTTTGATTTGTAAAAGGAGATTCTTTTTATTCTTAAAATGGATGTATTCATCAAAGAGCTTTCTCACCAGGCTGGCAATGGCCAAGAACCTGTTGGTATAGGCGAGCAGCAACAAACTGATGGCAGGAAAAAGTAATGCGGGAGTGGTGATTGAAATTTCCATCCCACAAAATTAGTCCATTCTCCGTTATTGAATTTTCAGTGTGAAATCAAGGGAAATATCGGTATCCCCAACGGCAAAAGTATCTCCTGCTTTCTTGATCCCAGGCTTGTGTTTCAATGTTATATTGATAGTTCCTGTGCCTGCTGTTGCTGCAGCCGTCCAGGTAGAGGTAATCCCAACAGGTAACCCGTTGCCATCCTTGCTGAGGTTGCTAACGGCCACGAGACCATCAGTTGCCTGAAAAAAGAATTCATGGTCAACAGCTTCGGCCAAAATCTCCGAAGTGATATTGTCTGCCGGAGATACACTCTCATTCAGGATTTCCAATGTACAGTTATAGGCCTTGCCCTTGGTCAAAACAATCTGGTCAAATTTGGATGGTGCTGCACCTCCTTCGCCATCGAGGTCTTTGAATTCAAAAACCGACTGGGTACCGGATCCTGTCTCTGTCAGTTTGACACGCACAGTGGTAATCAACTCTTCTTCGTTAGGATCAACCTTGTCTTTTTTACACCCTTGCATGCCGATCAAAACCATAAGCAACATGCAGACGAACCCTTGTGTTTTTTTCATAATTATTTGTTTTTAAAGTGGAACTTTAATTTTTAAGGAGATGTTCCTGCCACGATCCAGTGCGAAATACCTAAAGGCATTCATGTAATCGCGGTAAGCCGTATTCAAAGCATTATGGATACCCAAAACAATATCAACCCTCCGCTTGCCAAGTTCAACCCCTGAGAAATACTCCAGGTTCACCAGGCTGTATCCCGGGGGAGGCATCATATAATCTGATTGCATATGTTCCACACCACTGGCATCGGTAACTTTTATGTTGCCGGTAGCCGGAACCCTATCTTGCCGGGTGATGTGCTGCAAGGCAACACGGAGACTTTGGTTCTTCAACCGTTTGCCATCCACAAAACCATATTCCAACTCTGCCTCATAACGGTCTGAGGGCATTTGGATGATCCAGATCTTTGCTATTTTGTCGTAAGCCCTTAAGATGGAGCTTTTGATCCTGGATTTGAGATGACTGTTGATGGCATAACCGATGGTAAGATCCCCTCCGCTGAGTGAAGCGTGGGTTTGGGTATAGGCGAATGCGGGAAATGCACCCCGGATGGTTAGCAGTGCAGGATAGGTGGGTTGCAGGTAGATGAAATCGCGAATCTCCTTGTTGTAAATGCCGGCATCGATTTCCCAGCGGGCATTGTTGTACACAATATTGGCCAACACATTGTATGCCCTTTCAGGGGTTATGGCCGGATTGCCTTTTTCAATTCTGGCAGCGCCATGGTGCAACCCATTACTGAATAGTTCATTCACCTGGGGTGACCGCCAGGCAGATGAAAAAGTGACAGCCATGCGCAAGAATTCATTCAGTTGGTAGGCGACGACGCCGGTTCCGGACAATCCTGAGAACTGTCTGCTGCCGTAGGGATCCCCTGCCACCAAGGCATTGCCTATCAATAAATCGAATGGCGACTTGTCATTATCGCTGATGGCATACCTGTTGCGGTGATCAAAACGCACCCCCATCTCTAACTGCCACTTGTTTAGCTGCAACCTTTCGGCTGCCCAAATGCCAAGGTCAAGCGACCGGTAATTGGGTACGAAATAGCGGTAATTGATGGAGTTGATCTGGTGCATGGCATTCACACCCATTGTCCCACGGAGGGTTTTACTTCCAAAATGCTCCCAAACAAGGTCGGCCATATTGGTGAGGAGATCCAACTCCAACTGTGGGGTGTTTTTCTCCGTTCGGGTAATGTCAAATTCTTTTCGTATATTATATTGGGTGGACAAGGTCAGGCTGACCCTTGTTTTCCCGGCCATTTCAGAGAATGCTTTGACTTTAAATAATTGGTGTTGCACATCCTGATAGGGACGGTCCAAGGCATAACTGAAGCCTGCATCACGAATATAGGCAGGTGGTTCCTCATTCCGAATGAGGTTTTCCAGGTCGGTCAGATTACCAATATGCGAACCGGTAAAAATGCCCAAGCGGGTATTGAAAAGGCTGTAGAATAGTTCGATACTTTTACCCTTTTTTCGCCATCCACCTGCAGCAGACATGTTGAATTCCTCCACCCCACTGTTTTGCAACCAATATGCGGGTGTTCTGGCATTACCGCCCCGTTTGACCGTGCCCTGCAAGCGCCAGGCTCCATTATCCTTTTTGTTGAAACCGCCTTCCAGCATAGCCGACACAACTCCCTGCCGGTTATTGGAAAAAGCCGCGAGATTGAGCTCGCCTTTCAAAACCGGATTGTACTGCAACAGCCGGGGTTCCACCAACACCACACCACCAATAGCATCTCCACCATACCGCACGGAAGAAGCTCCTTTGATGACAGTCAACCTGTTGGCCACATAGGGATCTATTTCGGGGGCATGCTCACTGCCCCATTGCTGACCTTCCTGTCTGATCCCATTGTTCAGAATCAAGATTCTGCTGCTGTGCAGCCCTTGAATGACGGGCTTGTAGATATTGTTTCCGGTCTGCAGCACCGTAACACCAGTGATGCGCTGCAGAGACTCCCCGAGCGACAAGCCCCGGGCGGCAGCCAGTTCCCTTCCTTTCAATTCGCCCGACATGCCTTCAGCACGCATCGATGCCGATCCCACCACCACTACTTCCTTCAATACATTCTCGGTATGCGACAGTTCAACATTTTTAGTCAAATCTTCTTTGAGATGCACATGAAACTCCAACGCCTGGCAATCGGCATGGGTAATGCGGAGGGTGTAATCGCCCGGACAAACACCAGCTATAATATACCTGCCCTGTGCATCTGTTTGAACAGCCTGCTTCAATTCCAGGATTGAAACGGTTGCACCCTGCAAAAAAGAACGGGTGTCTGCATCCTTTACCACACCATCAATCCGCAAGATGCATTGTGCACCTGCCTTGAGGGGACCTGCTGCGAAGATGAAAAGGATGAAAAAAAGCCTCATGGATTCAATTCAAGGCCAAATCTAAAGAAAAAAGAAATATTTGCAACATGATTGCAAATATTTTTGCAACATTATTGCAAGTTCTTAAAACCGTTCAAAGATACCTGCAATGCCCTGACCACCACCCACGCAGGCGGAAACCATGCCATAGCGGCGGTTGAGGCGCTTCAAATCTCCCAACAACTGAACGCTGAGCTTGGCACCAGTGCAACCCAAGGGGTGACCCAAGGCGATGGCGCCACCATTTATATTGACCTTGCCTTCCGGCAGCTCCAACGCGCGCATAACCGCCAGACATTGGGCAGCAAATGCCTCATTGAGTTCAATAAGATCCATTTGATCCAATTGCATACCGGAATGTTTCAACACTTTGGGAATGGCTTCAACCGGACCAATGCCCATCAGCCTGGGATTGACTCCGGCCACAGCAGCATGCACGAGCCGTCCTATAGGCTGCAGTCCCAGTTCCTTAACCATACGCTCACCCATCACCACTACAAACGCAGCGCCATCACTCGTCTGCGAAGCATTGCCGGCTGTAACCGTACCCCCTACTGCAAAAGCAGGCTTGAGTTTGGCGAGTCCTTCCAAAGACGTGTCTACACGCACGCCCTCATCGGTATCCACTACAAAACTGCGTTGCTGTTTACTGCCAGCCTCATCCAAATAAACCTCATTAATCGTAATGGGCAGAATACCCTCTTTGAAGTGTCCGTTTTGGATTGCCTGCAGAGCCTTTTGGTGAGACGATAACGAAAATGCATCCTGATCGGCACGCGAAACACCATACTCCTTGGCCACCGCTTCAGCAGTTAGTCCCATATTCAGGTAAAAATCAGGTTCCTCCTGGGTGATATGATAGGAGGGTACGGTTTTCCAACCGGCCGATGGAACCAATGACATACTTTCCACCCCACCGGCAATGATGCAATCGGCCATGCCTGAACGGATTTTAGCCGTAGCTAATGCGATTGATTCCAAACCAGAAGCACAGTAACGGTTCACTGTAACCCCAGGCGCCTGGTGCCCCAAAGCCCTTGCAGCAATGATCC
>JBDLUN010000257.1:0-17332 GCA_039805245.1 Bacteroidota bacterium | reverse complement strand
TCAGACAGAATATCCCTGTTGTCATTCAAGAGATGTCCAAAGATGCAGCGCTTCAATCTGGAGCCACCGCACTTTTTGGGGAGAAGTATGGTGATGTGGTCAGGGTAGTTACCATCGATCCTGAATATTCTGTGGAATTATGCGGTGGTACCCATGTTGGGTCGACCGGGTCGCTGGGTTTTTGTATCATCACTTCAGAATCAGGGGTGGCGGCTGGTGTACGGAGGATTGAAGCGGTTTGCGGAGAGGCCGCAGAGGCATATCATGTAGAGGAGCAGGCTTTGATCAGGCAGGTTTCTACACTACTTAAAAATCCAAGGGATATCATCAAAGCGGTTTCCAATCAGTCGGAAGAACTGGCTGCAGCCAAAAGACAGACTGAGCAGTTGGAACAACAGCTGGCAGGATATATCAAAATGGAATTGCTCCAAACCGTTGAACAGTCTGGGGCTTATGCTTTTGTGGGTGCTTTGGTTTCAGTGGGTTCTTCAGAACTGTTGAAGAAAATCTGTAATGAACTCAGGATGGTACAAGACAACATAGTGGTGATGCTTTGCGCCCGTGTAGGCGACAAACCCGCAGTGGCAATCGGTATCGCAGACAAACTGGTGCAAGAGCAAGGATTGGATGCTGTCCAGCTCATCAAAGCCAAAGTGGCTGGGCTGATCAAAGGCGGAGGAGGCGGACAAAAAGGGTTGGCAACAGCAGGAGGTCAGGAATTATCTGGTCTGGAGCCTGCCATACAGGCTGTAAAGACATCTTTGATGTAATACCGCTCATCCATTTTAACAATTTTAACAGGGCATCTTAATTGTCCTTTTTTTAGTTTGCAATCCCTAAAATTGTAAACTATGATCTACAAATCAATTTTACTTTCAACAGCAATGCTGTTTCTTGTGGCTTCCGTCCATACAATGGCGCAAGACAAAAAAGAAAAAAAGGAAATCATCATCAAAGGCAACGATAAAGGCGAACAGATGGTTATCGTTGTTGATGGCGATAAAGTCACACTTAACGGCAAGGAAATTACCGGCGATGATAACAAGCGGGTAATGATCATGAAAAGGCCATTGACCACAGGTCAATGGAAATCATTCGGGAGGGATACTATCATTGATTTTTCAGGTGAAACCAAAGCTCAGTTGGGCGTGATGGCACGAATCCCTGAAAACGGAACTCCCGGTGCGGAAGTCACGGAAGTCAGTCCGGGTTCAGCAGCCATCAAGGCTGGTATCAAGGCCAAGGATATCATTCAATCTGTAGCGGGTAAAAAAATCACCTCACCGGAAGAACTTGTTGCTGCGATCCGTGCCCAAAAGCCCGGTGATGCCATAACCTTAGAACTCTTGAGGGACGGCAATCCCCTGAAGTTGCAGGCTACTTTGGGTGAAGCTCCTGCCGGCGCTATTCTCAAGGAATTCAAGTTTGAAGGGGCTCCAGGCTTGGAAGGCATTTTGGAAGAAATGATGCAAAATGGTTCAGGAAAGCCAATGCTCAGGGAAGGCATGCTTGCAAGAAAGCCAAGACTGGGTGTTCAACTGGAGGAAACTGAATCCGGCAAAGGGTTGAAAGTGCTCGAAGTGGTGCCGGATTCTCCTGCAGATAAGGCAGGATTAAAGAAGGATGACATCATCAGCCAATTAGGCGACGAGGAAGTGACATCTATCGATGATTTTCGCGCTCACTTGGACAAGCAGGAGTTGGAGAATAAGATGGAAGTTTTGAGGAACGGTAAAAAAGTTAACCTGGTCGTGCGTTTTCCGAAGCCATTGCGTAGAGGCAGATTCTGATTTATAGCACATATGTTAGCTGACCGGAACGGTAATGTTCCGGTCTTTTTTTACCCATAACCATAGATTGGCTAATTTGCAGTAAATATCTCATGCATGGATGATCATAGTGGCAGCCCCTATGAGGCTGTAATTGGTTTGGAGGTGCACGCACAATTGGGCACCCACAGCAAGTTGTTTGCAGGCGATTCAACCCGTTTTGGCAATCCACCCAACACACAGGTCAGCCCGATAACACTGGGGCACCCTGGCACCTTGCCAAGGATGAATAAAGAAGCCATTGTGCATGCCATTAAAATGGGATTGGTCTGCCATGCAGAGATTGCCCAATACAACTATTTCGCCCGCAAAAATTATTTCTATCCTGATCTTCCTAAAGGATACCAGATTTCCCAACACACCACCCCCATTTGTGCTGGCGGATATGTCAGGATTTCAACCGCTTCAGGTGATCGGGATATCAAGCTGACAAGAATTCACCTGGAAGAGGATGCAGGCAAAAGTATCCATGATCAAAACCCTGAGGTCACCTATTTGGATTATAACCGAGCCGGTGTTCCGTTGATTGAAATCGTTTCTGAGCCTGATATGCATTCTGCTGAAGAAGCTGCTGCATACCTCACCAAAATAAGGCAGTTGGTTCGCTGGATTGGTGTATGTGACGGGAACATGGAGGAAGGCAGTTTACGCTGCGATGCCAATATTTCCGTAAGGCCTGCCGGTTCCCCAAAACTGGGTACCCGGGTAGAAGTGAAAAACCTCAATTCCATTAAGCATCTCCGCCATGCAGTTGAATTGGAGATTGCCAGGCTGACGGCCATGACCCGGAATGGAGAAACAATCATTCAGGAAACAAGAAGTTATGATGCTGATAGGGGGATTACCTTCTCTATCAGGACCAAAGAAGATGCTGAGGATTACCGGTATTTTCCAGAACCGGATTTGGCACCATTCCAATTTACAGATGAATTTGTAAAGGGAATCAAGGATGAATTGCCCGAGTTGCCTGATGCAAAAAAGGAAAGATACATCTCTGAACTAGGGCTTTCTGCCTATGATGCAAATCAGCTTACCGAAGACTACGACTTGAACATACTATTCGAAAAATTGGGCGAAGCAACGCCCCATAAAAAACAGCTGGTCAATTTTCTGATCGGACCAGTCCGCTCATTTGTCAATACCCAGAATCTGACATGGGATTCAATCCCATTGGATGTGAGAAACTGGCAAACACTAATGGATATGGTGGCTGGCGGTAAACTTTCATTCTCCATTGCCGCACAGAAAATAGTGCCAGAAATGCTCAGCAGTCCTAAATCAGACCCGATGCAGTTGGCTGTTGATTTAAACTTGATACAGGATGCCGATGAAGGGGAGATAAAGGGTTGGGTAATGGGAGTGATGGAGGCCATGCCCGACAAGGTTGCTGAATACCGCAAGGGTAAAAAAGGCTTGATAGGCCTTTTTGTTGGAGAAGTGAAAAAGATATCAAAAGGGAAGGCTGACCCCAAGCGCAGCACAGAACTGCTCACTCAAGCTTTAAACGAAAAACAATAATATGAAACAATTCCTGATTGCTTGTTCATGCTTTTTGCTCTTGGGCGTACAATCCTGCTCTGACAAAAACCAGAATGTGAGCATCCGCATCAACCTTAAAAATCTGCCAATGGCACAGGCAGTTTACCTGGATGTCATTGACCTCGAAGAAAAACCCCTTACATTGGATACCGCCTCGGCTGCAAAAGGAGATGTCAGTATTGAGCTGAATGGTGGCGCTCAGGATACAGAGGCGCTGTACCGTATCCGTTTTGAAAAGGACGAGATGTATTTTCTCGTAATCCCCGATAGGAAACAGATTGAAATGGATGTTGATTGGAACAAAGCAGACCAATACTCAACCAATTCCTCCGGTAGCATCTCATTCAAAAACCTACTTGCAGGTTTTAATACCAGGCTTCAGGGGATTGATTCTCTCAAAAATCTAATCATGGCCAAAGGTGAGGTAATGGACAGCTCCAGGGTTGTATTGGAAGATAATTTCAGGCAGCAGGCTACAGAAGCAGGGGCTTATTTGTTGGCCTATGCAGACTCCACCAAAACGGCTGCTGTTGCGATGTATGCACTCGGTATGTCTCAAAACCTGGTTTCTCCAGAACAGGTCAAGCCCATCATGGAAGGACTGGCCAAAAGGTTTGTAGGCTCTCCCCGCATCACCAAATTGGCTTCAGATTTCAATAGGGCTATGTCACAACCTGAATCAAGTGATCTGGTTGGTAAGGAAGCTCCTGATTTTGAATTGCCTGATGTGAACGGGAAACCTTTTTCCCTGAAATCATTGCGTGGCAAATATGTGTTGGTCGACTTCTGGGCAAGCTGGTGCAAGCCTTGCCGGAATGAAAATCCCAATGTTGTCAATGCCTTCCAACAGTTCAAAGATAAAAACTTTACGATCCTTGGGGTTTCATTGGATAAGGAAAAAGAGGGTTGGGTGAAGGCAATTGCTGATGACAGGCTTACCTGGCAACATGTTAGTGATCTTCAATTCTGGAACAGTAAGGTTGTTCCGCTTTATGGCATAGAAGGCATCCCATTTAACGTATTGCTGGATCCGGCAGGCAAGGTGATTGCCAAGGATTTGAGAGGTTCTGATTTGATGGCAAAACTCAGTGAAGTGCTGAAATGATAATTCTATTCAACGCATAAAAAAAGCCGGATCAAGTGATCCGGCTTTTTACTGTTCAAAACAATTTACAACTGGGATATCCGCAGTCCGATTGTCTTGTAGTTTTCGCTGATTTTGACATTGTTTGTGCCTCCGCTCAAGGTGAGGTTCAGATCAACTGGAGTTGCTGAAGCCGCACCTGGATTGAGGATTTCAATCTCGATTTCACCGAAACTGGATTTGGCAGGAATTTTAACCGGAACGGTCCTTACCTTGAAATGCTTGTCGGCCACAGCAGTTGTTCCTGTTCCCAGGATAACAAACACTTCTGTGTCGGTTGAACGTTGTTGCCCAATCAGGTTGATCCTGAATTTTTTGATACCGGTGTTGGTGCGCGCCAACAATGGATCGGAAGTATTGGCTGCACGGCCATATCCAGCAACCCTGGTGAGAATGGGATAGGTAAGTCCTGCTGCATTGGCATTCCAGGAAGCTGCGTCAAATTCAACTACAGCATCTGTGAATACGGGCAGCTCATTTTTTACGCAACCATCCATCAAAGCAATGGTCAATAAGCCTAAAATGATTGTATATATTCTTTTCATGTTTCGTTGATTTTTAGTATCCTGAATTTTGTACAAGATTCTTGTTGCCATCCACTTCCCTGGTGGGTATGGGCGCCAGAATTCTCACATCGGAGAACGCCACAGTATTGTAGTGTGGGGCCTTTATAATGTCTCTGCCAAGGCGTTTGAGGTCAAAAAAGCGATGACCTTCAAAAGCCAGTTCAAGCCTCCTTTGTTTTAATACCTCCTCGTACAGGGCTGCACCTGAAAGCGTGAATGCTGTCAATCCTCTGTTGGTTGCAATGGTGTTGAGATCAGCCAAAGCAGCAGTCTCATTATACACCACAGAACCTACAGTTGACAATGCTTCTGCCCTGATCAGGTAAACTTCCGCAATGCGGATGATAGGCAAGTTGTCGAGGTTGATGAAGCCATTTTTACCCAGGTACTTGGTACACTCGATATAGGCTTTGCCACGACCGGTTGTTCCGGGTTCATACAACTGATTTCTTACATCACTGCTTCTGGTGGCAACAGTTGCATTAACCGTAGTGAAATTGGCCGTAGTGTTGCCTCCTGTAAGGCTGATGCCAAGATCATTCAACAGGGAGATGGATGGAACCAAGTCACCAAAACCACCTGTAACAATTGTATTTCCTGGAGCAGTAAGTGTAGAGAAGGAGGTTTGCAATGACTCATTTACACCATTGTTTTCAGCATTGGTCGCAAGGGTAAATTGGAACAATGTTTCATTGTGCGTTGCTGCTCTCCATTGAGCAACATATGCTGAGGCATTGGATAATTTGGAACCGGCTGCTGTAATACAGGCATCTGCCCATTTCTTGGCGTTGGCATAATCCTTCATATACAGGTAAACCCGTGCAAGCAATCCTTGTGCTGCAGTTTTGTTAGCAAAATTGGGACCAGCCGTGGTAAGGGTTGCCTCAGCCACGGTAAGATCGGCAATGATTTGCTTGTAAACATCATCGATGCCAGCACGTGCGGGTTTGAGTGCCAGTGCACCTTCTGAAGTGTTTATACCTTTCAGGATGATGGGAATTCCGCCTTTGTCCTGTGCTGCCACTACCGCTCCGGGAATATAGGAATAAACCCTGGCCATATCGAACAGGTAGAGGGCCCGCAGGAAGTACATCTGGGCAAGCCAGGATGTTTTGTCGGCTGCTGTGATACCTGCAGCATTTACAGCAGGAACACTTTCAATGATGAGGTTGGCTTGGTTGATGCCATTATAGCAGGCAGACCACAAAGCGTCACCAAAATGCGCCCTGTAAACATTGTTGGCTTCAGGGAGCAACCTGCCTGATTTGTTGGAAGCAAATCCATTGTCTGCAAGCGCTTCAGGGAGTGCAATCAAGTCGCGGCCATAAAGGCGAACACTTTTGAACCTGGAGTAGACGGATACAATTGCGGCATTGATACCATCCTTGCTGTTCAAGGCTGTGGTAGCATCTATCGACTGTCTGGGCTCGATTACCAGGGCATCGCGACAAGCGCTGAAGCCGGTAACCACCAGTGTCAATAAACTGAATTTCAGTATTATATTTTTCATCTTCGTAGATTTTGGGGTTTAGAATCCTAGTTGGATACCTGCTGTTATGTTTCTGCTCTGTGGGATGATACCGGTTGATGTTCCCACAAACTCAATATCATAGCTGTACCAGTCTGAAGACGTCCACAGGTTGGTGCCCTGCAGGTAGAATCTGGCATTGTTGATTTTCAGTCTTCTCAACACTTCTCCATCGAGGTCATAAGAGAGTGTAACGTTTTTCAAACGGATGTAATCAGACTTGAACCACATCCTGCTGCCAGACTGTGCACCTGATCCTTTGGATTCTGCTCCGGCAGAGTTCATCCTGGGATACCAGGTGATTTGTCCGGGTTTTGTCCACCTATTATCATAAACATCTACAAAACTGTTGAGGCGCGCAATGTTTTCTAGCATGAAGTTGACCTGTCCGTCGTTGCCCAACTTGCCATATTCATATTGGAAGAAAATATCCAGGGTAAAGCCTTTGTAGGTGAAATTGTTTGTCCATCCACCCCAATAGTTCGGCTGAACGTCTCCGATATATACGCGGTCTTTATTCTGCGGCTGGTAAGTAATGTTTTGCAGAGAATCATACCACATAGGTCTTCCTGTTGCAGCATTCACACCAGCATACTTTTGGGTGAAAACAGATCCCAATTCACGACCAACGCGGGTTCCTGGATCACCGGGCAATTCTTGCAGGTTGTCATACAATTTGGCAACCTTGTTCTTGTTGTAGGTGAAGATGAAAGTGGAAGTCCAGTTGAAACCTTCGGGTCTGGCTGACTTGATTGGCTGTATGCCCAAGGTAAGTTCTATGCCTTTGTTGGAGATGGATCCCACATTACGGGTGATGCTCGAGAAACCTGAAGTGAACTGAACAGGTTGAGACAACAGGAGATCCGTTGTGAGCCTGTCATAGGCTTCGAGTGAACCAAATAACTTGTTGCCGAAGAAAGAGAAATCAAGGCCCAGGTTGGCCGTCTTGTTCTTTTCCCAACGCAGTTCAGGGTTGGCGAGCTGGCTGAAGGTGATACCAGGAGATCCATTATAAGGAGAAGCAGATCCATACAATCCCAGTCCGTCAAAGTTTCCGATCTGGTCATTGCCGGTGATACCATAGGAAGCCCTGAAACGCAGGGATGAAACCCATGAGGCATTTTGCAGGAAGTTTTCCTCGTCCAGGTTCCATGCCGCACGAATGGATGGGAACAATCCATAGCGGTAGTTTTCACCAAAGCGTGAAGAACCATCATAACGCATGATACCACTCAGAATATACTTGCCATTGTAGTTGTAGTTCAAGTTGCTGAAAACAGATTGTCTTCTGTATCCTGTAAAAAACTCTGTTGTGGAAAGCGGTGTAGCGGCAGTATTGAGGGTTGTGAACTGGTAAGTGGGGAAGCCTTCTGCAGTTGCACCAATACCTTCCTGATTCTCCCTTCTATATTCATAACCGACCAATCCGTCGATTTTGTGTTTGTCTTCAATGTTGAAATTGAAATTGAGGGTTTGGGTGGAAATGATATTGGTATTCCATTCACTTTCAACCTGACCAAAGCCTTTCCTATTGAAACCATCTGGAGTTCTTGGATCGGTAAAGCGTTTACCTTGAACAAGCCTGTAGTCAACACCAAAGAAAGGGCGGTAGGTCAGCCAGGGTTTGATCCTGTAATCCACGCTCACGTTACCTACAAGCTGATTGGTTCTGTTGAAACCCTTGTTGAATTGGTTAACTGCGATGACATTCTGGTTGAGAACACCAGCCACGTTTTGGGGTGGAACACCAAAGAAAGTTCCATCTTGGTTATAAATGGGGTTGAACGGTAGGATGGTGGCAGAAGCAAATGCTGGGCTTCCCAAAAAGCTTCCGCTGGTAGCGAATGGTACGTTCTGGTTGAAAGTACTGGCATTCAGGGAAGTGTTGATGGTGATCTTGTCTGTTGCTTTATTCGACAAGTCAAACTTCACGGTACCCCTTTTGAAGTCAGCAGTAGTCACGATCGCTTCCTGCACATTATAAGAAGAGGAGATCCTGAAGGTTGTCTTATCATTACCACCTGCGGCACTCATCTCATAGTTCTGGATGGCTCCGGAGCGGAATGCCGCATCCTGCCAATCGTAGGTGGGAAGAGCTGCAATGGCATCATCAGCTGCCTTATCAGTGGTGATGTTGGTAATGGGAATCCTGTATTCGTTCAAAACAGTCCTTTTTATCAACAGGTCACTGGCAGGAAGATTATTGGTATTACCAAGAGCTTCTGCCCTGAGTTGGAAGAGCTGCTGTGAATTGAGTACATTCAATTTGTTCAATGCAGTAGCCTGTCCCACATAGGTGTTGAACTGGAATTTGGTTTTGCCTGCACGTCCTTTTTTGGTGGTTACAATTACAACACCGTTTGATGCTTGTGCACCATAAATGGCTGCAGAAGCCGCATCCTTCAAGATGTCAATGGCTTCAATATCATTCGGATTCAGGAACGCAAGCGGGTTTGATTCGGTGTAGTTGGCATCACTCCTGGTATTCAACTGCACCCCATCAATTACATACAAAGGCTGGGTGCCGGTAAGGAATGATCCTGTGCCCCTGATGCGTACATTGATACCGCCCCCTGGGATACCGCTGTTGGATTGCACCAACACACCGGCTGCACGTCCCTGCAGGGCTTTATCCAATGAAGGGTTGGGGAGGTTTTCGATTTCTTTACCTCTTACAGTGGAAATGGCTCCAGCCTCATCCTTCTTCCTCCGGGTTTGGTAACCGGTAATGATTACCTCTTCCATTTTCCGGTCGTCTTGTTGGAGCGTGGCACTGATGGTGCCATTGGCTGGAATTGGATATTCCTGTGGTGCAAGTCCAATAGCAGAAATCACAATGATCTTTGCTCCGGCAGGTACGCTGAAGCTGAAATTGCCACTGGCATTGGTGGTAGTGCCGGTCCGGGTGCCTTTCACAATCACGGAAGCGTTCGCTACCGGTGCGCCAGAGGCATCAGAGACCTTACCGGAAACAGTCCGGTTTTGTGCAATCAGTTGTCCTGCAAGGAGCAACACGCTGCACAACAAAAGCAAGATCTTTCTCATGTCTTTTTGTTTGGTTTAAGATTTTGTTAACATTGCGCGAATCTAGAACAAGACAAACAAAAGAGGCTTTTTGTTGAAAAATCTTACGGTTGGCTGACAAGAAGGGTTCGTTCAATAAATTGGTCGGATGGGGCAATTTGGGCAAAAGGAAACTCCAAAAAATTTGATAATCATCAAAATTTTCCGTATATTATTAGTTTGGGTTTAAAAATCCGGGTTGCCGGTTTTTTTCATTTTTTCTGTTTACCCATCCACAAAAGCAGTACAGGCAGCAAAACCAGGTTTGTTAAGGTGGCCACCAGCAATGTGAAAGAGGTCAGCCATCCCAATGCCTGGGTGCTGCCAAATCCGCTGAACACAAAGATGATGAACCCCGCAATCAGTACCAGGGAGGTATAAACGATACTGATTCCGGTATCCCGGATGGTCTGCACAACCGTTTCATGAATTTGGCCATCTTGGTGTGGGAGTTCCTGTTTGTAATTGACCAAAAAACGGATGGTGATATCGATAGCTATACCCAACGCCACGCTAAACACCAATACAGTGGAGGGTTTGATGGCAATGCCCATCCAGCCCATCAAGCCTGCCGTCATCACCAGAGGGATCAAATTGGGTATCAGCGAACAAACCAGGATCCTGAACGACCGGAACAAGTATAGCATGCAGAGTGAAATGAACAGAAATGCCCATAAGATGCTCTCTTTCAGTCCTTTGATGATAAACCGGCTACCTTCCAAGAAGGTGATGCTCGAGCCGGTCATGGTAACCTTGTACCGACTGGTATCGAAATGTGAGGCAGCCTCCTGCTCCAGTGTGTCCAACAATCCGGGCATCCTCAGGCTGCCAATATCAGCCATGTTCACGCTGATCCGGGTTACCTGCCTGTTGCTGTCGATGAATGACGACATGAGTTTTTGCAGGGAACCATTGTCCTGTTTGCTCCCCTTGGAGGGTTTCAGGTAGTCTGCCAAAAAAGCTCCGTCAAACGCGTTGGGCATGGAATAACTGTTGCTGTCACCGTCATAAAACCCCTGGCGGGCAAATTTCAATCCTTCTGCCAGGGAAAGAGGCCTGGCCAGTTCAGGATGTTGTGCAACCTGCTCCCCGAAAGCGGAAACCTTTTCATAAACGTTTAGCGCACGGGATCCTGCAATACCATTCCTCTTGCGGGTATCCACCAGGATTTCAAGCGGCAGGATGCCTTTGAAATGGGTTTCAAAATATTTGAGATCGGCAAAAATTTTGTCTCCTTTCGGCAGGTCATCCACGATAAATGCCTGAGTCTTCAATTGCATGATGCCAGCGGCACTGATGGCCAGTGCTATCCCGGTACACAAGTAAACAAGACGTTTGTGGGAAAATACCCAGCCTTCTATCCTGGTGAGCAAACCGGTGAGCCACTTGTTTTCCAGGTAACGGGTATGGCGTTTCTGGGGTGTAGCCATGTAATACAAGGCAATGGGGATCAGTATGAAGGAAAGGAAGAACAAACCCATGATGTTGATGCCCGCTACAATACCAAACTCCTTGAGGATGACACTCTTGGTGAGGGCAAAAACGGCAAAACCCAAGGCCGCACTGATATTGCAGAAGAGGGTAACAATACCCATCTTACCAGTCATTTCCACAATCGCCTTTCTTTTGTCGCCCAGTTTCAGGAAGGCCGTATGGTATTTGTTGAGGAAATAAATGCAGTTGGGGATGCCAATAACCACCACCAATGGCGGAATGAGCGCCGTAAGCAGGGTGATCCGGTAGCCAAGCATCTGGATGGTAGCCAGGCTGTAAACTACGCCGATGATGACCACCGTGAGTGATAGCAGCGTGGTGCTGAATGACCTGAAAAAGAGGTATAGGATCAACGCCGACAACAAAATGGAGCCCAGCAGAAAAAACTGCATCTCTTTGGCTATCCGCATCGCAACATTCGTTCTGATCAGGGGAAGTCCGCTGAGGTGCATGTTAAAACCCGTAGCCGATCCAAAGGCCGCAGCCTCTTTTTCTATGGCGCCGATTGTTTTTTCCCGGGCCTTGGAGCCGAGAATCTCCCTGTTGATGCGTACCCCGATCAAAAATGCCTTGGTATCTGGATTGTAGAGGAGCCCCCTGTAAAAGGGAAGCGACAGGAAGATGGATTTAAGGCTATCAAGATCTTGCTGTTGTGTAATATTATCGGGGAAAATCTTTACTGCATCCAGCTTGCCGCTACTGTCGTTCTTGTGGAGGGTCACGGCACCGTTGATGCTGAGGATGTCTTCCACTCCGTCAATACCTTTCAGCTTTTGCTGGAAATCTTGCAACCTTGTGAATGTCGATGTTGTAAAAAAGGAATCTGTCGTGAATCCTATGGTGAGCAGGTTGCCATCTTCTCCGAAAGTTTTTTTGAAATCGAGGTATGCCAGGTACTTGGGGTGATCAGTGGGAATGGCCCTGGAAAAATCATAACTCATCTGCACTTTGCTGGCATGGTATCCAAGGAATGCCGTCAAAATCAACATGAATGCAATCAACAGTTTACGGTATTTCAAGACGGCTTTCCCGAGTGCCTGCCACATAGTTGTTTTTTTTACAAAGGAAAGGATTTTATTGCGCCGTTCCCATCTTTTTCAGAACAGTTTGTTCAGCGTTGAAATCGTTAATTTTAGGCCATGAAGATACGGTTGGGGATTTTGTGTTGCTTTTTGTCTTGCCTGGAATCCAGTGGCCAGACGCTCCAGCCCATTGGCACCTGGCGCAATCACCTGCCTCTCCGCCAGGTCATAGCGCTGGCAGCCCAAGGAGAAACGCTGCATGCAGCAGCGGCCTTCGGCATATTTTCCTACAAACCGCAAACCAAAGAATTTTCCACCATTTCCAGGAGTGATGGCTTGGCATCAGCAGCCATAAGTACCATGGCGATTGAACCGGCGAGCGGACAACAACTTATTGCCTACGAAAACAGCAACCTGGATCTCATACGCGATGGCAGGGTCATCAACATACCCGATATCTTCATCAGCAGAACCAATGCCCGTAAAAGAATCAACCAAATCCTCTGGCAGGGTAATAGGGCATTGCTCGCAACGGATTTGGGTATCATTGACCTGGATGTGGCGAAGCGTCAGATTACAGCAACCTACAAGCCCAGTAACGCGGGTACCGATATCCGTGTTCGTCAGCTTGCTGTTTGGGACAATACCCTGTATGCCGCAACGGATGAGGGACTTATGAAATGCCCTCTCAATAACAGCCAGATGGCAGACTTCAACAATTGGAAGCCCGAAAGGGTGGGGCTGTCGGCCACCGTTCCAGATGCCATCGTCAACTGGAACAACAAGCTGGTACTCCAGCAAGGCGACAGTCTTTTCTCCTATGAGGTTGGCAGCTGGCAACTGTTGCACGTGCCGAAGCAACGGATTACTTTCATGCAGGTACAAGGTTCTTCTCTCTTTGCTGGTCTGACTGACAACAGAACTGCATCGGTATTACGCTTCCTGACACCAGACAGTAATCCGCAAAGGATTTTTTCTCCGTTGCTTGAAGATCCAACAGGATGCGTATGGATGGAGGATGCTTATTGGATAGGCGACAGTGAGCGGGGAATCGTAAGAATAAGTGTTTCTAGCAGTGAAATCATCCTGCCACAGGCACCCTATGGGATTCCGAAAGGGGAAGGCGTATATAGTCAGGGTAGCATCCTGGCACCTTCAGGCTATGTGACCGCTGATGGCATCCCCGAAAGAAACCTCAATGGGTTGGATGTTTTTGAAGGGGATACATGGCAGAATTACAATCACTTGCAGATTAGGGCAATGGACAGCTTGCCAGACATCGTCACCGCAATCATTGATCCTGTCAGCAAAAACCTATTGTTGGGGTCTTATGGAGGAGGGCTGGCAGAGATTTCAGCTGACAACAAAATAACAATACTCAAACATGGTTCTGTTATATCCCCTGCAACAGACGACAACGGCGCTTTCCGGGTAGCAGGGTTGGCATTCGACCTCAATAATCATCTGTGGGTCTCCAATGCCGGTGCTCTCCAGCCTTTGCTGGTGCGCAAGAGGGGTGCCGGTTGGACAAAATTCGGTATCCCTTTGGCTTTGGCAGGCCTTGCATTGGGGAAGATAACAGTTGATATTGACAACCGGAAATGGATTGTTGCCAGAGAAGGAGGAGGGCTGATCTGTTTTGACGATGCCGGAACGCCTAATCAGACAGGTGACGACCGGTGGCGACTGTTCAGGCAGGGCAGGTCGAATGGCAACCTGCCGTCATCCAATGTGCTCACAGTGGCAGCTGATAAAAACGGGTTTGTTTGGGTGGGAACAGACAGGGGCGTGGCTGTCATACAATGTGGAGAAGACATGTTCAACCCCGCGGCTTGTGAAGCAATTCTTCCGGTTGTGAAACAGGATAATTTCGCAGGGCAACTCCTTGCTGAAGAATATGTCAATGATATTCAGGTTGATGCGGCCGACAGAAAATGGGTGGCTACCCAAAATGGGGTATGGCTCTTGAGTGCAGACGGACAGAAAACAATCCATCGCTTTACGGCTGCCAACAGTGGTCTGTTGGATGATGTGGTCTTTTCCATCGCAATCCACCAAGAGACAGGGGAAGTCTTCTTTTTTACCCGAAGTGGAATTGCTTCTTACCGGGGAACAGCAACATCACCAGCAACAGAAAAAATCAAGCCATTCATCTTCCCTAATCCGGTGCCTCCTGGCTATACCGGAACCATTGCATTTCGGAATTTGCCGGAGCGGGCATGGGTCAAAATAACGGAACTCAATGGCAAGCTGGTGCATGAAACCAGATCTTTGGGAGGGCAAGCCGTGTGGAACGGGAAAAATCGCCAGGGTGAGCGGGTCAGCAGCGGTGTCTATCTCATCTATGTTGCCGATGAATCAAATGTTCAGCAGGCGGCAGGAAAACTGTTTTTCATCAAATAATTCCATTTTGCTCAGCAATACAAAGGGTATAGTCATGCGCACGGTCAAATACGGTGAAACATCACTGGTGGTTACGGCTTTTACCGAGTTGTTCGGTGTGCAATCCTATATGGTTAATGGTGTGAGGTCAAGCAAACGCTCTGCTGGTATTTCAATCGGTCACCTGCAGGCTGGCAACTTGCTGGAAATGACTGTGTATCAACACGACCGCGGAACGCTGCAGCGGATCAAGGATTGCAAATTGCTGTTTCACGGACAAAACCTGACCAATAGCATCACCAAGAATGGCGTCATGTTGTTTGTGGTAGAGTTGTTGCAGAAATGCCTGAAGCAACCAGACCCGCATCCGGAATTGTTTTACTTCATTGAAGATATTCTGCAAGCCCTGGATGAAGCCTCAGCAACGCAAACGGCCAACCTGCCACTTTTTTTCATGTTGCATTTGTCTCATTTTTTTGGTTTCAGGTTGATGGATAATTACAGTCAGTCCTGTTCTATGCTTGATTTGCATGAAGGCCAGTTTGTTACCGATATGCCGGTGCATGGCATGTACCTGGAAAAAAACAACAGTAAGCTGGTGTCTGACCTCTTGAAAGTGATGCAAGTGTCTGAATTGGAACAGTTCGAATTGAATAGGCAGGTGCGCAACGAAATCATTGATATGTTAGCTGGCTTTTATGCCTTCCATGTGCAGCCTTTCGGATCCATCAAATCACTAGCTGTATTGAGATCACTCTGGGAAGACTGACTATGCCAGTCGTTTTGGATTCAAGTCTTTATCAAGCAATACAACGCCCGGTTTTTTCCCTTTCTCAAAACTGCCCAGCATATCAACCCTGTTCAATGCCTCGGCACCGTTCAAGGTGGCCCATTGTAAAATGGTTTCAATCGGAACGGTTGGAAAATTGCTGCGGATGGTTTTGATTTCTGCAGCAATGCTCAATTGGTGGTTGCTGCTGTAACTGTCTGTACCCAGAACGATGTGCGCACCGGCATCCATGAGTCCGATTACGGGTGGAAGGCTGTTTTCAATATAAAGGTTGGCGTTGGCGCAGAGGCAGAAATGCAGGCCGCTGAGATGCTCCTTGGCATATTCTATGGCAAAATGCATATCCTCCTCAGGTGTAAAGGTGTTGTGCACCAACAGCAATCTTTGTTGTTGAGTGAAATGGGGAAGCCATGAACGCAATGCTGATTGTCCGGTTACCGGGAAAGGTGAGGATTGGTGGCCAAAGCGTTCCAACAGTTGCAGGAAATCTCCCTTGCCTTCCTTGTACAATTGATCTTCTGCAGGGGTTTCCTGGTTGTGGATGGATATCACCTGTCCAGCTGTAGCGGCGTTGATCTTTTGGAAAGTGGCAGCCCCAACGGTGTAGGGCGCATGGGGAACCAATGCCGTTTTGAAATGCCCTGGAGGGATTTCCGCTTCCGCATCCCGAAAAGACTGGCAAACCTTCCCGTAATGTTCCATGTAGTCTGAAACACGGCTGTCGTTGCTACCCAAAATTTCAACAAAATTGTTCCAGGCAATGGCACTTTTTTTCTTGGTGGCCAGGGTATTGTCGGTATTCCCGATGTCTCCTACTGCAACGATGCCGGCATGAAACATTTCCTGTTCTGCCAGTTCAATTTGCTCCAGGATATGCTCCATAGGAAAATCACGCTTGCCAATCACCTGCAACAAAAATGGAATCAACCCGGTATGGGTGGGGATTACATCTTTCAAGTGGCTGAGCTCGAGGTGGCAATGGGCATTCACAAACCCAGGGCAAAGGAGTCCTTTATGTATTTCGAGCTCTTCTCCGGCATCAAAATCCGGAACCAAGTCAACCACACTGCCCTGTTTGTCTACTACCAGCACATGGCTGGAATCCAGCAAAACCTGTCCGTCAAAGATCCTGTCTGCCTTTATTTTGCGGTAATTCATGCCTTGAAAAGAAGTAACTTTGCGAACTAAATTAACGATAAAAGGCCGGATTGATGCCGGAAAAATGATATGCTTGACAAATTGGAAGCCATCAAGGCGAAATTCGATGATATAGGTGTTGCGTTGACGAATCCGGAGGTTGTAGGGGATAATAGGCGGTTTAGCCAGCTTTCCAAGGAATACAGGAGCCTGGAGAAGATTGTCAATGCCTATACATCCTATAAAAATCTGCTCTCTGACCTAGAATTTAACCGTGAGGCATTGATGGGAGATGATGAGGAATTGCGGGAATTGGCTAAGGCAGAAACTGTGGGGCTCGAAGAGCAGCAGGCTGCTATGGAGAAGCAGATCCGCAATATGCTGATACCTAAAGATCCGCAAGACGATAAAAATGCCATTCTGGAAATCAGGGCCGGAACCGGCGGGGATGAAGCTTCCCTCTTTGCAGGCGACTTGCTCCGGATGTATATGCGCTATTGTGAAGGCAAGGGCTGGAAAACAGCCCTCCTCTCAGAAAATGAAGGTACAATGGGCGGGTACAAAGAGGTGCAGCTGGAGGTGACAGGCGATGAGGTCTACGGTACCATGAAATTCGAAAGTGGGGTTCACCGCGTTCAACGGGTTCCGGAAACCGAGGCCAGTGGCCGGGTTCATACCAGTGCCGCAACAGTTGCGGTGATGCCCGAAGCCGAGGAAGTGGATGTGGAAATCAGGGAGAGTGATGTGAAAATGGAGACAGCCCGAAGTGGCGGTGCAGGCGGACAAAACGTAAACAAAGTGGAAACGAAGGTGATGCTGACGCACCTTCCAACCGGAA
>JBDLUN010000256.1:0-3223 GCA_039805245.1 Bacteroidota bacterium | reverse complement strand
AAAAGCACGGTCAAATTGTTGGTTGAATGAAACCCTTCTTTGTCTTTTTTTCAGCAATTGTTGTACCATTTTGAAAAGATTTTGCATAACAAAAACTTTGAATTCACTACAATTTCATTCATTTATTTATAATCAAAAATTATCATATGTCAATTTTGCCAAACTCCCTGTTACATATCCTTTTAGATATGTTAACTTTTATTACGCCTTGATTATCAAGATTTTGTATTGATTGTTTGCTTCGGACTGAGTGCTGTTTTCCAGAGTTTTGAAGGAGTACTCTACTAAAAAATAGGATTTTAAATATGCCCTAATGGTTAATTTGGCAGACAAGACAGGTGATGAGCGTATTTTTTGCCCTTTTTTGCCCTTTCGCAATTTCAGTATGGGATGGTAGAATTCATCACTTCAACGGACCTTGTGAACAACTTTGTTGGCAACTCGTGGATAACCCCATCCCCCCAAGGCTTATATTTGTCGCCTGACCAAATCATAAGAAAGTGAGATTAAAGAGTTTAGAGATCAAAGGGTTCAAGAGTTTTGCCGACAAAACAGTGGTCAATTTTGATGAAGGGATTACCGGGATCATTGGCCCGAACGGTTGCGGAAAAAGCAATATTGTGGATTCCATCCGCTGGGTGATTGGTGAACACAAAATCAGCAACCTGCGGAGTGAGAACCTGGAAAGTCTGGTCTTCAATGGCTCCAAGAGCAGGGGGCCGAGTGGACTTGCAGAGGTGAGTCTGACCTTCGACAACACCAAAAATCTACTCCCAACGGAGTTCAATACGGTAACCATCACCCGCAAATTCTATAAAAGCGGAGAAAGTGAATACCGCCTCAATGATGTGCAGTGCCGCCTGAAAGACATCCACAACCTGTTCATGGATACCGGGGTGAGCACAGACAGCTATGCCATCATGGAGTTGGGCATGGTGGATGATATCATCAAGGACAAAGACAATAGCCGCCGCAGAATGCTGGAGCAGGCTGCAGGAATCAGCATCTACAAGACCCGGAAAAAGGAAGCCAAGCTTAAATTGGATGCCACCGAGCAGGATCTGGCGCGGATTGAAGATTTGCTGTTTGAAATCCATAACCAGCTCAAAACCCTGGAAAGTCAAGCTAAAAAGGCTGAAAAGTATTACGAAATAAAAAAAGAATACAAGGTTAAGTCTGTCGAGTTGGCCAAAGCAGCATTGGAAGGCTTCAACATACAATACAAGGAGCTGACCGAACAGCAACAGCAGGAGTCTGACCGGAAACTGCTTATTGATACCCGCATCACCCAGGAGGAAGCGGAACTGGAACGCCGCAAGCTGCAGTTTGTGGAAGAGGAGAAATCGCTCCAAACTTTGCAGGCAGCATACAACGAACTGGTTAATACGATCCGTACCCGGGAAAACGAGAAAAACCTGGCCCAACAACGGCTTCAATACCTCCGGGAAAAAGAAACTTCCCTGAATGCATTTTTGTCTAAAGCCAGTGGGCAGTCGGCAGGTTTGGAGGAAAGCATCCAATTCACTACCATCCAAATTGGTGAAGAGGAAACCCGACTAGCGTCCTTGCAGGAAAATATCAACATCCTGAAGACCACCGTAGACGAAAACAGGAAGGCTTTTGATGCCAAAAGGGTGTTGGTGGATGAATTGAGGCGGAAAAACCAATCCTTGCAAAGGAGTCAGTTTGATGCGGAAAAAAATGTGGCCATCCGGGATACCTCATTGGCCAACATTGAAAGGTCGATTGGTCATATCCGCGAAGAGCAAGCACAACGGCAGCAGCAGCTTGGAGAACTCGGTACCCAGCGCGACCAGCATGCGGCTGAACTAGAATCAGAGAAGCAGCGACTAACTGGTTTGCAACAGAAACAGGAAGAAGTGAAAGGGCAGATCTTGGCTACCCAATCGCAATTGGAAAACCTGCGCAGCCACCTCGCCGATGAAAACAGGAAGTTGGACGCCAAAAAGAATGAACACGCCCTGCTGAAAAGTCTGATCGATAAAATGGAGGGCTATCCGGAAAGTGTCAAATTCCTGCATAAGAATACTGGCTGGAACCATGCCTCGCCCATCCTCTCTGATATTATATATGTAAAAGAGGAATTCAGGGCAGCGGTGGAGAATGTGTTGGAGCCTTATCTCAATTATTATGTTGTTAACAACCTGCAGGAAGGATTGCAGGCAGTGCACCTGTTGGATAACAATAAAAAAGGAAAAGCCAACTTCTTTTTGCTTGACCAACTGGATGCTGCCTTTTCTGATCAACCTCCGCTTGCCACCCCGTTGGAAGGGGTAGTCAAGGCAATGGATATCGTAGAATATGATGCCCGTTACGCCAACCTTGTCAAATACCTGTTGGGTAATGTGCTGATTGCAGAAAATGAAGCAGCCCTTGAGCAGTCATCCGGTGAGGTGATCCTGGAAAAGAGTGGCAAATATGTCAAGGGTAAATATGCACTTTCAGGGGGCAGTGTAGGACTGTTTGAAGGAAAGAAGATCGGTCGCGCCAAAAACCTGGAAAAACTCGTTGAAGAGATTGCCGCACTCGAACAGGTTGTTGCTGCCATCAAAGCGGATATCCAAGCCAGGCATAATGAGGTGATGGAATTCAACAGTCAACTGCAGGAGCGGACGATTGCGGAATCTCAAAAGAAGATACAGGAGCTCACCAATAAATCCTTCAGCGTCAATAACCGGATTGAATCCATCAATTCATCTGAGCAAACAGCCATCAAAAGGTTGGCGGATATGGAACAGCAGTTGGAGTTGGCCAAAAAAGGCATCGAAGCAGATCGGGTGAATCTGGATCGTTTCAATGCGGAGCTGGCAACCCTGGCTGCACAAATCCAAACAGTTGAAGCGGATTATGGGGCGGCGGAAATGGCTTATAATACCATCAATGCACAATACAATGACCAGAATCTGCAGCTGGCCAAGCAGCAAGCTAAACTGACTGCTGTAAAGCAGGAATCAACCTTCAAACAGAACCAACTTGAAGAGCTGAAACGACAGATAGCCAGCAGCAATCAACAACTCGCTGAGGCCAATGTATCCATTACAGAAACCTCATCAACCTTACAACAGGTTGAAGAAGACCTGATGGGCCTCTACCGCCGCAAGGAGGATGAGGGTAAGCAGTTGAGTGAAGTGGATCAGGCCTACTACAATATGAGAAATGAATTGAGTGGGATGGAGAGCGAGCTGAGGCTGCAGGTCAAAGA
>JBDLUN010000255.1:0-3984 GCA_039805245.1 Bacteroidota bacterium | reverse complement strand
CTCCTGCCCTTTGATGCCATAAATCGGCGTAATCTCCACCCCTCCAATGCCTGCCGCACGCAGAGCTTCCAGGTTATAATCCAGTCCCTTTTCATTGACAGCACTCCCGAGCCACCACCAGCGGGTCCAGGGCTTGGTAATAGAATCTGTTGCCGGCCAGGATTGGCTGTTGCCATGCAGACAAACCAAACAAGCAAACAAAAACAGGATTTGTTTCTTTCTCATATAAAAGTTGATTGTAAGAAGGGATTACAAATTAGCGGATAATCTGCTCAATTCAAGAAAATTCAGTATGGCGCAGGATGGTTATGTGAACATCCTTTTTATTTTTAGGGATGAATAAGAAATGCTTCCTGCTTCTGTTGACCCTTTCATTTGCTGTATTGTCAATGGCACAATCCCTTCCCAAAGAGAAACAGGTGCTGAAAACACTTCGGCTGGCCAATAAATATTTCATGGACAAATGGCCGGATGCGGGCAAAGAAACCGTGACCAACAAAGTCAGGCCCAGCAATTTATGGACCCGTGCGGTTTATTATGAGGGACTGGTAGGCTTATACCAAGTGGATCCCCAGCAACCATATAAAGACTATATGTTGCAATGGGGGGAGAAACACCGGTGGGGATTGTGGGGAGGCAACACCGTGCGTAATGCAGACAACCAGTGCTGCGCCCAGACCTACCTTGATCTTTACCTGATGGATGGACAAAAAAATCCTGAACGGATCAGTTCCATTACAGCAGCCATCAAGAACATAAAAGCCACCAGCAAAATAGACGATTGGCATTGGATTGATGCCCTGCAAATGGCCATGCCTGTATTCGTCAAACTGGGCAACATACACAAAGACACCAGCTATTTCAACAGGATGTATGCCATGTATAGTTTCAGTAAAAGGAACCATGGGGAGAAGGGACTTTACAATAAAGCTGAACACCTGTGGTGGCGCGACAAGGATTTTGACCCGCCCTACAAGGAGCCGAATGGGGAGAACTGTTATTGGAGTCGAGGCAATGGTTGGGTCGTTGCCGCTTTGGTGCGCACACTTGATGAACTGCCTGAGAGCGACCCTCATTATCAGGAATATTTACAGGATTACCATGACATGTGCAAAGCCTTGCTCCCCCTGCAAAGAACCGATGGCTATTGGAATGTAAGCCTCAAAGACCCCGGAAATTATGGCGGCAAGGAAGTCAGCGGCACAGCCTTATTTACCTATGGTTTTGCATGGGGCATCCGTAAGGGATTGCTAGACCGAAAAACCTATCTCCCTGCAGTGGTGAAGGCCTGGAAATCGATGGCGAAGGAAGCGGTTCATGAAAACGGAAAGCTCGGATTTCTGCAAGGAACCGGAAAAGAACCCAAAGACGGACAACCTGTTGGGTATGATTCTACACCTGATTTTGAAGACTACGGATTAGGCTGCTTCCTGCTTGCAGGGTCTGAAATCATCAAATTGATGAAGTGATTACGCAAAATCAATATTTCTAAACTATATTTAAACATGGACCCATTAATCATTTTGGTAGCCGGAATTGTTGTCGTGGTGGGAGGAATTATCGTCTTCAAACTTCACCCCTTCCTTTCCCTGCTGCTGGCCGCACTGGCAGTAGCCCTCTTGACCCCGGAGAGCCTGACCTATGAGTTTTTCTTAGGCAAAGGGATGCCTGAAGCGGAAGCCCTCAAAATGGCCCACAAAAGCATTGGAGAGCGCATAGCTACAGAGTTTGGTAATACCTGCGCCAAAATAGGCATCCTGATTGCCATGGCAGCCATCATTGGCAAAAGCATGCTTGACAGCGGATCGGCTGAAAAGATAGTCCGCTCGATGCTCAAGGTAACCGGCTCCAAAAGAGCTCCTATCGGCTTTACCCTCAGCAGTTTTTTCCTGACCATTCCCGTATTTGTGGATACCGTTATCTTCCTCATGATGCCATTGGCCAAAGCCATGGGCATGAAACTCGGTCGCAACTACCTCTTGCTGGCACTGTCTGTCATTGCCGGTGCTGTAATGGCCAATTCTTATGTACCGCCATCACCTGGTCCTCTCTTCCTGATAGGTGCGATGAATGTGCCCATAGGGCTCATGATGGTTTGCGGTTTGCTGCTCGGATTGTGTACCATTACAGTCGGCTATTTTGTGGCGCTATACCTCAACAAAAAATATGACATCCCCCTGCGCGACGCACCTGATGCCCGGTTGGAGGATATCGCTGCGCTGGCACAGAAAGATGATAAGGAATTGCCTCCCCTTGGCTGGGCTGTAATGCCGGCCCTGTTCCCCATGGTGATGATCTGTATCCGTTCCCTCTTTGAGGCCTTTGTCAAAACGGATGAAATGATTTCCGGAAGCCCAATCCTCCAAGGAGCATTGGATGTTATCCTGTTCTTTGGTGACAAAAATATCGCCCTACTTTCGGGGGCATTGATTGCCCTTTTTGTACTCCTCAGGCAGAAGAAAGATGATAGAAGCAAGCTTACTGCGTTCGTGCAAAATGCACTCATGAGCGGTGGCAGCATCATCCTCATCACTGCCTCAGGCGGAGCCTTCGGCGGCATGCTGCAACAATCCGGCATCAGTCAGCGTATCGCAGAGCTGTCCAGCAATTTCCAACTCGCCCTGATACCCTTGGCCTTCCTGATTACGATGATCGTCCGCACCGCCCAAGGCTCAGCTACTGTGGCGCTCATCACTGCATCTGGCATCCTTTCGGGAATGGCCCAACAGGCCAACCTTGAATTCCATCCCGTATACCTTTGTCTCGCGATAGGCAGTGGCGCCAAATTGATTCCCTGGATGAATGATGCAGGGTTCTGGATCATGTGCAAAACCAGCAACCTCACCGAAACTGAAGCACTCAAAACCATTGCCCCCATGCAAAGCATTATGGGCATCGCAGGATTGATCATCACCATGCTTGCGGCATGGATATACCCCATGGCTTAACCCCACCCAGCATTGATGCAACCCCAAAGCATTTTGAAAATAAGTCCGGCAGACAATGTGGCCATTGCCGTAAACATGGAGGGTATCCCCACGGGAATCGCCGTTGGAAATGATGTGACCACGCTGGAACAGATACCCATGGGGCATAAAATTGCCTTGCAAGACATTGCAGAAGGCCATCCCGTCATCCGTTATGGATATACCATTGGCTTGGCTAAAAAGATGATACCCAAAGGCAGTTGGGTGAAGGAAGAGCTGTTGGATATACCCGATGCCCCTGCCTTGGAAGAGATCCGTTATCAACCCATCAACCAGCCTGCATGGGAGAAATTGGAGGGTTATACATTTGAAGGTTACCGCAATGCTGATGGTTCGGTTGGCACCAAAAACGTGCTGGGCATCAGTATGAGTGTTCAATGTGTAGCGGGCATGGCCAATTACCTGATAGGCAGAATCAAAAAAGAACTCCTGCCGCTGTACCCTCATGTGGATGATGTAATTGCCCTCAGCCACCATTACGGCTGTGGCGTAGCCATCAATGCGCCTGCAGCCATCATCCCTATCCGCACCATCCACAACCTGGCCCGAAATCCCAACCTCGGGGGAGAGATCATGGTGATTGGGTTGGGATGTGAAAAACTGCGTCCGGAAACCATTACTGGTCAGGATGCAGGCAACATCCTTTACCTGCAAGACGAGGCTTTTGCAGGCTTCCACGAAATGGTTGATGCGGCTATGGAAACCGCCAAAATGCACCTGGAGAAACTCAATACCCGAAGGCGCGAAACCTGTCCGGTTGCAGACCTCGTGGTGGGCATGCAGTGCGGCGGCAGTGATGCCTTTTCCGGACTCACCGGCAATCCCGTTGCTGGATTTGCGGCTGACCTGATTGTGCAGGCAGGAGGAACTGTTTTCTTTTCGGAAGTGACTGAAGTGCGCGATGCCATAGGGCAATTGGTGGCCAGGGCTGCCGATGAAACCGTTGCCCAGAAGCTAATTTCAGAAATGAAATGGTATGACGAATACCTGCAAATGG
>JBDLUN010000254.1:0-3069 GCA_039805245.1 Bacteroidota bacterium | reverse complement strand
TACGGTTCCACCTGATTTTTTGGTAATCAAATAGAATTCAACGCACATCAAAGGAACAGTCAACAACCAATCCACATAACGGAAAAAGGTTGGAGAATCACCACCTGTTTCTAGGTTGTAACCCCTCATGTAGTAATAATGCACTGCAGCAATGAAAGTGATCAGGCCTGACACGAGAACAGAAGTTCTCCATTCTTTTTCAGTGTTGTTCAATTCAAAGAAGAAGAAAACGGAAGCGGCCATCATGGCCATGGTGCCAATAAAGAACGTAAAGGCGACGTAGTTGTCTGCAGCAATGGCAGCATCGAGAAAAAATGGACTCATTGTGTATAGTTTTGGTTAAGAAATGACGTGTTAATCTTACACACATTTCCGCAATCGCAGTATAACTAACACAATCATTTGGGAATTGTTTGAATAATTTTAAAAAAAAATAATATTTATTGAAAATTACTGTGTTCATTGTACACAATGGTGTTGAAAAAATTCAATTTTTTACTTGTTGAATGGCCTCTTGAAGTGATTGATAATCAGGCTTTATGGTTGTTGAAAGCTTGTCTTTTTCCATGATTCCGGCAACCGCTTCGGGTATGGTAATTGGGGTCCCTGTAACCCGTTCCACTACATCTGGGAACTTCACCGGATGGGCTGTGCCCAGGATAATTCCGGCATGGTCGCCGTTTTTTTGTCGCCACTTTCCCAGCGCGTCATAGGCAACTGCGGTATGCGGGTCCATAATGTATCCTAGCTCTTTGGCTATGCTGCTGATGGTGGCTTCCGTATCGGCATCATTAATGGAGGCACTGCTGACCAGCTTTTTGACGGCCCCATGATCTTTGTTGAAAAGCTGCAATATTCTCTCAAAATTGCTGGGATTGCCCACATCCATGGCGTTGGAAATGGTAGCCACAGCGTGTTTTGGCTGGTAAATTGCGGTATCCAGGTAGTTGGTGAAAACATTGTTGGCATTGCATGCCGCGATAAAGTGTTTTACCGGCAAACCGGATTGTTGTGCTACCAATCCGGCACAGATGTTACCGAAATTACCGCTGGGTACTGCAATGACGGGAGCATTGTCCTCGGGCCATTGTGCCAGTGCAAGTGCATAATAGACTTGCTGGGAAAGCCAGCGGGAAATGTTGATGGAATTGGATGATGTCAAAAGGATTCCTGTTTTCAGGGCTTCATCCTGGAAAGCCTGTTTGACCAGTCTTTGACAATCATCAAAATCACCCAATACTTCCAGTGCATGGATGTTGCCACCCAAAGTGGTCAGTTGTTTTTCCTGAACCGGACTGACTTTTCCAGAAGGGTAAAGGATGATTACTTCCGTTCCTTCCACGCCATGGAAAGCATCCGCTACAGCACCACCGGTATCCCCGCTCGTGGCAACAAGCACTACAATTTTTCGCTGGCCCGCAGTGGCAAAATGCCCCATGACCCTACTGAGAAATCGGGCGCCGAGGTCTTTGAAAGCCAGGGTGGGGCCATGAAACAATTCCAGGCACCAGGTATTGGCATTGATTTTTTTCAGCGGGAAATCAAAAGACAATACGTCTTCCATGATCGAAAAAAGGACATCGTCTGAAAGGGTGCCACCCACATAGGGTTGCATGATCCTGAAACCGATTTCTGCTTTCGAGAGTTGGGGTAATGCTTGGATGAAAGATGAATCCCACAGCGGAATCTGGTCGGGAAAATATAAACCTCCACCCATCGGTTGCCCTTCCAGTGTGGCTTCCCTGAAACTGCTTTGGATATTGGGGTTGCTGATGCTGTAATAATGCATACGTCGCTTTAGATGATGTTAATGCCTTGGGTGTTCAGTTTGGTAAGGTATGTCCTGTAATCAATACCAATCTCCTTGTAGATATCTTGCATGATGGTTTCCACCGCCGATGCTGTTTCCCTGGTCTTGCTCAGCATGAAGATCGACGGACCACTACCGGAAATGCCGCCACCGAGTGCTCCGGCTTCAAGGCAGGACTTTTTGACCCTGTCAAAACCGGGAATCAGGATGCTTCTTGCGGGTTCAATGATGACATCCTCCAGTGATCGACCAATAAGTTCATGGTCTCCTTGCATCAGTCCGGCCACAAGAGCGGCAATATTGCCCCATTGTTTGATGGCTGATTTAAGGGGCACTTCCTTCTTGAGGATCTGCCTGGCATCGGCGGTTCTGACCTCTATCTGGGGGTGCACCACCGTGATATGCAGTTCAGGCGCTTGAAGCCTGATTACATCCAACGGCAAAATGGATCGGATCAGGGTTACACCACCCAGGAGGCAAGGCGTAATATTGTCTGCATGTTTGACACCGCTGGCCACTTTTTCTCCAAACATGGCAAAGCGGATCAGGTCGTTTTGTGTGAATCTCTTACCCAGCAATTCATTGGCGGCAAATACCGCTCCGGCAGCGCTGGCTGCACTGGATCCGAGACCGCTTCCCGGCATGATCCTTTTGTCGATGGTCAGGCATAGTCCGGGTGCATCTTGCACCTCATCAAGTAATGCAAGCAGTGCGGCTCCGGCAACATTACGTTCCGGGATGGTGGTGAGGCCGTAGGGGTCGGTATGGACAATTCGCAATCCAGGACTATCAACAATTTCGAGTTTCATCACATCATAAGGCGCTTCCAGTGCAAGCCCCAAAATATCGAAGCCGCATACAAGATTGGCAATGGTTGCCGGTGATTGGATGGTAATGCTGTTCATCTGCTTATCGGTTGATGGTTCTGAGTATATCGGCAAAAACACCACTTGCGGTTACCGCAGCGCCTGCGCCGGCACCTTTGACAACAAGCGGTTGCTGAGGATATCTTTCGGTGTAAAAAAGTACAATATTGTCTTTGCCATATAAGTGATACATATCACTTTCGGCATGGATATGCTTCAGTCCCGCACTGGCCTTGCCATTGGCAAATTCAGCCACAAATTTCAGTTTTGCGTTGTCCCGCACAGCGTTGTCCAGCAGGGATCGGAAATGCGGTTCGTGTTGTTCCATTGAGGCATAGAAATCCGCTACAGTTCCCTGCATGCAGGCTTCCGGCAGAAAACCTTGGCAGGTGA
>JBDLUN010000253.1:0-13344 GCA_039805245.1 Bacteroidota bacterium | reverse complement strand
GTTCATGCATTTCGTGCTTGAGCAGGTTTACACCTTGAGCGACTTCCCCATCGAGGTTTTTGCGGTCTTTTATGATGGCTGAGACCATGTTTTCCAGGTCGGGGATCTCCTTTTTTTGGCGGGTGATCAGGTCGTCCCAGGCATCATTTTCTTTCATGAACAGTTCAAGAATTTTCCCATCCATACGGCATTGTTTTAGAAGGTGTATGCAAAGTTCCTTCAGCCGGGATGTGCTTTTTATGATGAGTGGAAGGGGAAAATATGATTTAAATCATTTTTTGGTCGCTTTTCATTTTGGTGTGCGACCAAAATATTTCATTTACCTCTTCTCACCTAAAATCCAACTCGGTTTTTTGCCGAGGTGGGTGAGTCCGTAGGTCCGGATGCATTTTCTGATGAGGGCAGTGGCTTCTTCGATGCTGTCGGTTACGAGGAACAGTTCCAGGTCTTCTTCTGAAATGGTTTTCATCGCCCGCATCTTTTCAATGTGTTCAATCATCTCTTTGTGGTAGTCTTTGCAGAAGATGATTACGGGGAAGGCCATGATTTTGCCGGTTTGGATCAGCGTCATCGCTTCAAACAGTTCATCCAATGTGCCGAAGCCGCCGGGCATAATCACGAACGCGTAGGAATATTTGATGAGCAGGGTCTTGCGCACAAAAAAGTACCGGATATTCACCCATTTGTCGAGGTAGGGATTGGGTTCCTGCTCCATGGGCAATACGATGTTGCAGCCCACAGATCTTGCTCCTACGTCTTTGGCTCCCCTGTTGGCTGCTTCCATCAAACCCGGTCCGCCACCCGTGAGGATGGTGAAGCCCAGCTTGGACACTTCTGCAGCAAAGCGCCGGGTGAGGTCGTAGTACTCGCTGTCTTCCTTGAATCTTGCCGAACCAAAAATGGTTACACACGGGCCTGCAAAGTGAAGGGCCCTGAATCCCCGTATGAATTCCAGACACACTTTCAGCACAAATTTGAAATCCTGCCACCTTGAGCGCGGACCTTCTAGGAATTGAATCTCAGGTTTCGACATGGTATAAATTTAAATAAAAAAAACGCCCCGCAGAAGCGGGGCAGTATTTTCAGGCAGAATGTGTGTAGTTCACGGTTTCATAGTTTGGATTGCCTGTGGTTTTTGGATAGGATAGGATTGGATTGTTTAGGTTTTTCGTTGGATTGGATAAGGTTTTTCAGTTTGGATTGGACTGGTTTTTGGTTTAGGATTGGATAAGGTCTTTTTGTAGGATTGGATTTTTTACGGGCTTTATCTGGATAGGATTGGATTGGTTTTTTGGATTTGGATAGGTTTGGTTTTGGATTGGATTTGTTTTGGTTTTTCTTTCGGATTGGATGCGTGTCATTGACAATACAACATTACAAAGCCTTTTCAAGTAGTGGAAGTTTGAATTATTAAAGTTTTCTTAATTACGTGTAAACCCCTAATCGGCCTCCCGGCAACCACGTAAATAGCTTGTTGATAAAATATGCCCTTTTGTCTGTCCGTTTCTCCTTATATTATCTACCTTCATATTTGTAAAAGCACCTATCCGATCAAAAACCATTTCAGCAATGAAAAAAATCCTTTTTCTCTTATATGCCTTTTTGGCTGTGATTTCCGTCTCTTCTGCTGTTGCACAGGAGGATGATGAAATCAAATGGACCATGTTCACGCCTAGCCGTTTCAATATACTCCACTACGAAATCATCAAAGCTTATCCACAGGCTGGCATCAGCGCCAAGCTGGGTAGTATGTTCCAGCAGTCCAACCTCATGTATGGCATGGGCTTCTACCGGAATTTCTCCGATAGTTGGGCTGCATCCGTCGATGGGGGTGTCTCTTACGGCAGGCATGCCATCAAAGGTTATACCGGTGTTCTGCCCGCCCGAACTTGGATGGTGAATGGCCGTGCTGACGTCTACCGCCATTTTACAGCCCCCTCCAATTTCTTCAGGCCTTTTGGATTTGCCGCCCTTCAGGGGGCGTACCGTGGAGGTACTTACAGGGCTTCCTTGCCCGTGGGAGCCGGTGTGCGTTTTCTGCCGGAAGACAAACGCTTCATGGTTACCGCACAGGTGGGCTATGGCGTTCCTGTCACTACCAACTTAAAAGGGAATCTGGCCTATTCAGCCGGGCTCTATATCAATTTCAGACGCAGGCGTGAGCCCGCCATGAGCCAGTTGCAATATGGCATTTCCATCGGAGCGCCATCCACAACTCCAGAAAAGCCTACGGTTATCGATACCGATGGTGATGGTGTGGTGGATGAAAAAGACAGTTGTACTACTGTTGCCGGTCCGGTCACCAACGCAGGTTGCCCTGTTTCTGTTGAACTGGCATTGCCCGGCTTGGTTCGCCCAGCACCGCAGCCTGCAGCACCCCAGTATCTGGCCGATATGGCCATGCCTGAGGAAGATGCTTCCAAGGTGGAGCCGCAGATCTCCGGGGATACCATCCGCTTTGTAATTTATTTTGAATTCGACCGCTACGGTCTTACCCAACACAGCTTCCGTTTGTTGTCTCGCGCCGTGGATTTCCTCAAGCGCAACGATGATTACCGCTGTGAGCTCAGGGGATATACCGATCTTGAAGGTGAAGCCGAGTACAATGATAAGTTGTCGGATTACCGTGTTCGGACAGCCCGTAACTACCTGATCAGCTTCGGCATCACCTCCGCTCGCATCACCTCCAAATCCTTTGGCATGAACAACCCTTCCATCTACAATACGGATAGGGCGTTGACCTGGATGAACCGGCGGGTGGAAATCCTCTTCATCAAGGAATAAAGTTTTCAACAAAACTTGAATACTAATTTATTTAGCATTATTATTGCTAAATAAATTAGTATTTTATGGATGCCGAAATCTACCAGGGAGCGGCCTATGCCGGCTCCAAATCCTACACACAACAGCAGGTGAAAACCGCCAATGCCACGGGTTTCGGGGCCGCGGCCGACGACTATGCCGAGCGGGGCATCGACCTCAACGAACAGCTCATCCGCAACAAGCCCGCCACCTTTTTCATGCGGGTGCGCGGTGAAGCCATGATTGGGGCGGGGATATTCGATGGCGATACGGTAATCGTAGACCGCAGCATCAAGCCCGTGACGGGTAAGATTGTCATTGCCGTGCTCAACGGCGACATGCTGATCCGCCGGTTTGAAAAGACATTCAACAAGATGCGGTTACTACCCGAAACCGACAGGCTGGCACCGATAGAGATAGATCCCTATGCAGAATTCTCCGTGTGGGGCGTGGTTACCTATGTCATTCATCCTGTTTGAATGTTTGCCATCATCGATTGCAACAGTTTCTATTGCTCCTGTGAGCGGCTTTTCAGGCCCGACCTGAAAGGGAAACCGGTGGTGGTGCTCAGCAACAACGATGGGTGCATCATCGCGCGTACCGATGAGGCCAAGAAGCTGGGAATTGATATGGGTGTGCCATTATTTGAAAGCCGTGAGCTGTTGAAACAGCATGGGGTGGCTGTATTCTCCTCCAATTACCACCTGTATGGGGACCTGAGCATGCGGGTGATGGACACCTTGCGGTTGCTGGCCGATCATGATATCCACCGCTGCGTGGAGGTTTATTCGGTGGACGAGGCCTTCATCGATGTTTCCCATATCCCCACCGAAGCCCTCCGTGGTTTTGCTGCACAGGTGCGGGATGTGGTCGGGGAGTGGACGGGCATCCCGGTATCCGTCGGCATAGCACCCTCCAAAGTGCTGAGCAAAGTTGCCAACCGGTTGGCGAAAAAAGCCAAGCAAAAAACTGGTTGCATCATGGTGCTTGATGACCCCGACAGCTTGCAGGAGGCGCTCGAGGTTACCGATGTATCTGACCTCTGGGGTATCGGTCGGCGTTACGCTCGTAAACTGAAGGAACTGTATGGCATCAATACCGCCTGGCAGTTGCGGCACATGCCCCAGGAGTGGGCCCGCAAAAACCTTGGTGGCATTGTAGGCGTGCGCATGATCCGTGAACTCAATGGGGAATCCTGCATCCGCCTCAAAGACCCTCTGGAAAAAAAGAAGATGATTGCCACCACCCGCATGTTTGGCAAGCCCGTTTTTGATCTCGCACCCCTGAAAGAAGCTGTGGCCACCTTTACGGCACGCGCCGCTGAAAAACTCAGGCGGCAGTATTCAGCTGCCGCCTCCATTGATGTGTTTGTGGTGACCAACGGCATGGAGAGTGGTTCTTATGTGTACAATCCCCAGCACCATCACCGCTATGGTACACTTACCCACCCTACGGCAGACACGGCTGCACTCATCCGTGCGGCACTGCCCTTGGTGGAGTCGCTCTACCGACCCGGAACCAAGTACGTCAAGGCCGGCGTGATGCTGGGTGGTATTGTGCCGGATGGCGCTCTCCAGGGCAATCTTTTCGCCCCTGCCGCACCGCAGGAGAATAGGGCCTTGATGGATGCGATGGACAATATCAACTTCAGCATGCGGGATGATATGGTGAAGTTTGCGGCATCCGGACTCACCCGCAATTGGAAGATGCGCCAGGAGATGCGCAGCAAGCGGTTCACTACCCGGTGGGATGAGGTTTATGAGGTGGGGTAGGTGATGAGGGATGAGGGACAAGGCAAGAGGCACGAGGTAGAAGGCAAGAGGCACGAGGTAGAAGGCAAGAGGTTATATGCCTGTTAGCTTGTATTGCAGGTGAAAGGCTGCAGAGTCTTCCGGGCCGAGGGTGATGAGTCCCATTTTGTTGTTGAAACTGTCTGGGGGTGAGCTGAGGTTCTCGATGGCGATGCTCTTGCGGTGGTCTGGCGTGTATACTTGCAGATAGGGGTAGTTCTCCATAGCATAGAAGGAAATGGATAGTCCCACTGTAGCATCACTCAAAATGCACTGCGGCATGGGTTCATCCTGTTCGAGTGCGAAACAATTGTCGAGTGTAACGCCTTGCAATGGCTTGGCTTTTCGCCAGGATTTGTCGCCTACCAATTTGCCTGTTGGCAACAGTGCTGAATTGAATTCCACCTGTTTGTTGGCGGAAATCTGTAGGGTTGCCGTATCGATGTTTTTCCCCAGTTTGAAATAGGGGTGCCATCCGTCTGACAGGGGGATGTTTCGTCCGCTTCTGTTATGCACAGTGGTTATAATGGACAGCCTGCATCCTTCTTCCAGCCGATAGGTGACGTTCATGTCGAAAGGGAAAGGGAAACCCGGTTGGTCGCCCTTATACCGGTAGAAAAATTTGCATTCCGCTTTAAAGCCCGAGGCTTCGGCATATTCCACTTCATGTTGGGCATCATAAAGCAGTCCGTGAATGGCATGTCCATTCAACAGGAATTTCTCGGCTTTATAAGTTTCTCCTTCCCAGCTGTAGGTGGACTGGTTGAGGCGGCAAACAAAAGGCGACAGTTTGGCGCTTTTGAAACCATTGGTGAGGTTGGCAGCGTAATCCGAGGCGTTCTCAAATCCGTCCACCACATTCACCAACGCATCTCGGTGCTTAATCTCCAAACGGTTGAGTATGGCTCCTGCAGCGGGTATGATGGTTGCCTTGCATCCTGAAATCTCATCACGCAAGATGATTTCTTCCCAACCATTTTGGTGGATGCGGTCGCAGAAAAACTGTTGGGCCTCAGGATGCCTTTCCATTGTCATTACCAACCGAGGATATACGCGAAGATCAATGGCGCAACGATGGTGGCGTCGCTTTCCACTATGTATTTGGGTGTATGGATATCCAGTTTACCCCAGGTGATTTTCTCATTCGGAACAGCGCCGGAATAGGAGCCATATGAGGTGGTGGAGTCGCTGATCTGGCAGAAATAGCTCCAAAAGGGAACATCATGCCATTCGAGGTCTTGGTACATCATCGGTACCACACAGATTGGGAAATCGCCGGCAATGCCGCCACCGATCTGGAAGAAGCCAACCCCTTTACCGCCGCTGTTTTGGCGGTACCAGTCAGACAGCCAAACCATGTATTCGATACCGCTTTTCATGGTGGTGGCTTTCATCTCGCCCTTGATGATATAGGATGCGAAGATGTTGCCCATGGTGCTGTCTTCCCAGCCCCCTACGATGATGGGCAGGTTACGTTCCATGGCAGCAATCATCCAGCTGTCTTTGGTATCAATTTCGTAGTCGGCCTTCATCACCTCACTTTTCAGCAGCTTATACATGAACTCATGTGGGAAATAACGCTCACCGTTGGCATCGGCGTCTTTCCACAATTTCACAATATGGTGCTGAATCCTTCTGAAGGCTTCCTCTTCGGGGATGCAGGTATCGGTTACCCTGTTCAGTCCTTGCTCAAGTAATTCCCACTCCTGCTGGGGTGTCAGGTCGCGGTAGTTGGGAACACGTTTGTAGTGGGTATGGGCTACCAGGTTCATGATATCCTCTTCCAGGTTGGCACCGGTACAGGAGATGATGTCAATCTTACCCTGGCGGATCATTTCAGCCAGAGAAACACCCAACTCAGCAGTACTCATTGCTCCTGCGAGGGTTACCATCATTTTTCCGCCTTCCAGCAGGTGTTGTTCATATCCTTTGGCAGCATCCACCAAGGCTGCTGCATTGAAATGGCGGTAGTGATGCTGGATGAACTGAGAAACTGGCCCCTTTTGCATAGTCGCGATTTTTGCCGCGAAGTTAATGAAAAGAAGAGACAAGCCCCTACTTGTGTGCTACAAACACGGGTATCTTGTGTTCGCCAATCACCTCCGCCAAAAAGCTTTTTTTGAATAGGCTGGACAGCTCATTGCGGCCATATGCGCCGGCAACGAGGATTGATCCTTCCTGTTCGGAGATCCAGGAGGCAAACGTAGACTTGGTTTCAGTGGAAACAACTTCAAGGGTGAGGTTGGCAAAGTGTTTGGCGGCCAATTCTTCAATCAATTCCTGGTGGGGAAGGGCTTCGGTCTCCTCTTCAACGGTAATGAGTTTGGTTTCCCATTGGTACAGTTTGGGGAACAGGTAGGTGAACTGCTTGATGGCATAAACGGAATCCTCTTCACCGTTATAGGCCAGGATGAGCTTTTCAGGCACTTTGAAGGTTTCTGGTACCAACAGCACGGGGCATTCCGACTGGTGAAGCACTTTTTTCAGGTAGTCGTTGGGTTGTTTGGCCCCTATATTGTCGTAAAATAATTCACTGCTGAGGATCATCAGGTCTGCAAAGCGGGTTTCGGTTTGCAGTTCCTGGAGGGCAAACAAATCCGTATCCCGGTGGCTTCTGAATTCTAATCCCGCATGTTGGCATCTGCTTTCAAAAGTCTTGATGATTTTGGTTGTTACACTTTCATCCGTTTGGTAAGGGGCAACGGTGATGGGTGATCCGTCGCCCATGCTGCTGTAACCCACGATATCCCTATAGTCAATTGGCTGGAGGAAAACCCCTGTGACCATGACCTCTTCGATTTCATTGATGAAGGTGGCCATTTTAAATGCGCCTTCTGAGAAATGGTTGCCGTCAAATACCAGTATAATCTTTTTCATGTGCTGTATTTTAAAAGATGAGTTGTGATGCATGCAGTTCCAACAGGAATGTGCGTAGTTCAGCAAGTAAAGCGTTTTCCTTTTTGTTCCGGTGGTGATAGACTTCTGCAATATGCTCGCACATTTTCAGGGAGATCTCCATTTCCGCATCTGTCACCTGGTCTGCATGCATCTTGGCAAAGTCCATGAATCCTTGCATAGCTTCACGCGGAGGCATCCCTTTATCCACAGCAGTGTCAAATGAAAACTGGGTGATCCAGGCTTCGTTGCTGCCAAACTTATCGTTTTGCAGCTCCCTGTGAAGCAATCGCTCCCTGATTTGACGACTGATTTCCGCATTTTCTGTAGTGGTGATGGTGCCGTCTGCGTTGGCAAAGGCATAAAGGAGCCTGCCCAATTCCCTGTAAAATCCTGTTGTTGCCATGCTGTTGTTATTTTTTACAAAAAAACGCACCGGCAGAAAAAATTCGACTGACGCATGTCAGTTAAACAGGCAATTTTCATCAACAATCCATGCTGTTTTTCGAACTTTTGGGCTCATTTTATGTTATGGAACGATACAAAGCATTAATTTCAGTTTATGATTGTGGTTTATTATATCGCTGTGGTTTTGGGCGTGTTTTTCCTGATGGAAGGGATTACCTGGTGTACGCACCGGTGGGTGATGCATGGTTTTTTATGGTACCTGCACAAGGATCACCATGAGGTTGAGCCCGGATTTTTTGAAAAAAATGATGCTTTCTTCGTGATTTTTGCCATACCCAGCTTTCTTTGTATCATGTATGGCATGCAAACCCCGGGCATGTGGTGGTTGCATGCCATTGGTTTCGGGATTATGGCCTATGGATTTGCCTATTTTATCGTACATGATGTCATCATCCACCAACGGTTCAAATGGTTCTCACGCAGCAACAATACTTATATCCGTGCCATCCGTTGGGCCCACAAGATGCACCACAAACACCTGGGCAAGCATGATGGGGAAAGCTTCGGCATGTTGTATGTGCACAAGAAATATTGGGAAAAGGTGTATCGTGACAAGCAGCTGATGAAAGGCAAGAAAGTGTCGTATGCCCCCGAGTCATGATTACATCATTACGGGTGGCGGCTGTGCAGGCCTTAGCCTCATTATGCATATCCTCCAGGAGCCTGCCCTATCTGGTAAAACCATTCTGCTGATTGATCAGGATGCCAAAAAATCAAACGATAGAACCTGGTGCTATTGGGAGTCGGGGGAAGGTTTTTTTGATGGGATAGTCCATCGCCAATGGAGCCAAGCTTGGTTTCATGCCAACGGTTTTTCTGCACTCAAACAACTGGGTTCATACCGCTACAAAATGATTCGGGGTATTGATTTCTACGAGCACTGCCATCTGGTTATAGCGGCTTCCGGCAGGGTGGACCGTCTGCAGGCGGAAGTAACTGCAGTTTCCAATACCCCCGGTGGAGTAGTGGTAGAAGCAGACGGAAAATCATACGCCGGTCTTTATCTTTTCAACAGCATTCTTTTTCCGGAGAATCAGATTCCTGCAGGTGCTTACAATTTGTTGCAGCATTTCAAGGGTTGGGTAGTAGAGACGGATGAACCCGTTTTTGACCCTGCCTGTCCTACGCTGATGGATTTCCGTGTTGATCAGCAGCATGGCACAACATTTGTTTATGTTATGCCCTTTTCCGCAAACAGGGCCTTGGTGGAGTACACCCTCTTTACCCCAGCGTTGCTGGATGATGCGGCCTACAACTCAGGGCTCAGTAACTACATGGAGCAATACCTGAAGATAAAGGATTACCGGATTGTGGAGGAGGAGTTTGGAGTGATACCCATGACCAATCATGTCTTTTCTCCGGGGGAAGGGAATGTGGTGAATATAGGGACGGCAGGCGGACAAACAAAACCTTCCAGCGGGTATACCTTCCGTTTCATCCAAAAGCATACTGCTGCTATCGTGCAAGCATTGGTGCATTCGGCCCATCCACTGATTCCCAAGAAAAAGTTTGAGAAAAGGTTTTTCTGGTACGACAAGGTGTTGTTGCACTTGTTGTATTTCAAGAAGATGGCTGGTTCACGCATCTTCCATTTGCTTTTCAGCAGGAATCCCATTCAACGGATCTTTCGGTTCCTCGACAATGAAACGAAAATCCATGAGGAGGTTATCCTCATGAATACTTTACCCCAATGGCCTTTCATGAAGGCCGGTTGGAAGGAGCTCTTCAAGCAGAAACCAGGAGCGTAAAAAACCTGGAATCCCCTTTACTTTTTCTTTGTCATAATTAGGGCAATTTGGAATATGCCTGTACCTGTTAAAATCAAACCCAACAGGTCATTTAAGAGGTGATCGTTTGCCAGTAACCAGCCAGCGATTGCTGCGCCGCCCCATATGAATAAGCCCAATCCCAGGAAAGTGCCTGTGCCGATGCCCAACACCCATAGTAGCATGTTTACCGGATTCATATCCAGCCATTTTTTATTTTGGGCAACAGTAATCCATCCCAACCAAAAAGGGATTTGTGCCGGATTGAGGGCACTGAGTATCAAGCCAGATAGAAAAGGATTGTTATTTAAACCTTTGTCAACAGGGGCTAACGCTCCATTGGATTCCCAGATCAGCAGCCATAGTCCTAAAACAAGGAGGATGCATGCGGAAAGCCAACGTAAGTTAGACAACCATTGTTTTTTAGCAGCAAGCAGCTGAAACAATTGCAGGGTAAGGAATACATAAGCCATTTCAACCAACAGTACGCCCCATGCAAATGCAAAACCTGCACCAATCCCTTTCATGACGGAAATGCGGGATGCCATCAAGTTCAGTGTTCCCAAAGGCAGTGCCCCAATGCTGCTGATGGCTGCTGCAATTGCAAAAAGGGTTATGTGTTTTTTCACAAGTCGCTGTTTTTTAAGGTCGACTTGAATTTCTTTTCTTCCCTTTTCGTATTTCGGTATGTTGACAAGCTCATGTATGGATGTCCGTTTCGATGGTTGTGTCGGGCAATGTCGAACATCATTTTGAAATGGTGCATGATGTCGGCCTGGGCCTTAAAGTAGGAATAACCCGGTTGGTAAATGTGAGCAGGTTCGGCGCCTGCGCCGTTCAGTTCCAGGATAAAAAAGTTTTTTTCCGCTTTGAGGAGTTCAATATTTTCACAAACAATGTCCAGTCTGCCGTAGTAAAATCCGTCGATGCTTTGTGCAATCCTGTCGATTGTTTTTTCCAACGCTTCATCAATCTGGTGATTGCAGTTCAGGAATGTTGTTCCCCTGGCGTGGTTGCCTATTCTGACCAATATTTTTTCTTCACCTGCAGGCAGTACTTGATTCAACTCGATTTGTTCCATACGCATGAGCGTCTCCCGCTGCAGGAAAGCTCTAGGGTTCCGGAAGATGAGTTCTTTCACGGAACGCTTACCGTCTCCTGTTACCGACAGGAACTTTTTCCCGGTGATGGAGGAGATTTTCCCTGTTGCAGCATTGGGATGGCGCACATAGAAAATGCTCAACTCCACTGGGTAATCAATGTATGTCTGGAGGAGGAATGGCCTTTGAACTGTTTGGGCATAGGTGTAGAGTTCCTCGATGGTATTGATGATTTTAACCAGCCAGCCCCTTTCCCCGCGGTCGGGTTTGGCAACAACGGGAAACCCCATTCCCTTGGATGCCATTTTGAGAATCAATGCATCCGCATCAACATTCGCTTCAGCGTGGATGGTGGGCGGATAGAGCTGTTCCGGTATTTTGGCATAAACAAGTTTTTTACTTTCAAAGAACATGCCGCCATTTTCGATGGTGGGATTGGCTGCTGCAAAAAAGAAAGGTGAACCTGCTCGCAAGGAGAGGTAGCTGTAATAGAGTGATGCAGGGAGGTATGCTGCCCACATCGGCCAGTATTCCCAACTTCCGAATTTGATCAGCATGGTTCGGATGCTGTTCTTTATATTTTCCATGTATTCAGCGAAGATATCCACTACGCATTGACTTGGCTTCAGTGTAGCCCTTTATTCGAGCGTGGGATAAGCCACACCGAATGTTTCCGAATGCCTAGTGTGTGCCCCCATAGAAGCGCTGGCAAGATGCTGGACCGGTATCATATAAAAACCTTCCTAGAGATTTTGCAACATATTTTGCAAAACCCCGAGGAAGTTGGGTAAGTTGGTCAAATACCATTCAGGTTGTTATTGGGATTTTTTTCCGGTCAGCTTGTTGAGTAAGGCTTTTCCCTGATCGATATTCAACACTGCTGCAAACAGACATGCCACAAAGACTACGATTGCCAAGGTAAAAAGAGTTCCGCCATCACCTGCAGATGCTATGCCCAATACCAGCAGGTGGGACGCAATGGCACCGCTCATTACACCCATTCCGAGGAATGCGCCAATGAATGCTGTGGAAGGAACCAGCAAGAGGATTCCGGTGATCAGTTCAATTACGCCTGTTCCCCATCGTCCCCAGGGTTCAACCCCCAATTTGGTGAAAAGGTCGACCGATTCAGGGGCACCGGTGAATTTGAAATAGAGTGTTTGAAGCAGGATGATAGCTGCCGCCAATCGCAGTAAAAGGGAAATGATTTTCTTCATTTGCAGGTGGTTGGTTATTTGAAAGTTGCGGCCCAATATTTGTCGCCTTTGCCTTTCAGACTCGCTTCAGCCGCATTCCATTTGCCCAAGGCTCCTGATGCCCCATTGCCAGAAAACAAATACAACTTGCCTCCTGAAATTTTGAATGAAGTAGGGTTGGGTTTTATTTTTTGGCCATTGCTAGCAATGCTATAGGCGCACCATCCGCCATATTGCGGTTCATACTTTTTATAATCTTTCATGAATGTTTTCCGGTTGGCATCAGAAGCAAACAAGTAATTTATTCCCATCACATTGAGATGAATTTCCTTTTTGCCTTTTACCGCCTTATTTTGGGTAAAGTAGCTAACAGGATCATAACCCTGCAGGGCAACCATGCCTTTTTCCAGGTTGAAATTGTCTTGGCGGGCTCCGATTTGGGCAAATGTGACCAATGAAAATGCCATAAAAGAACAAAGAATCAACAGCTTTCTTTTCATGAGTATATGATTTGTGCGTGCAAAAATATTCAATTAGCAATAAATATATAAATTGATGTCATGAACTACAAGATTGTTGCAGTCATCAAATAGTTTTGACAGGCTGTCGGTATATTTGGAGATGCGATATTTGTCTCCCGGATTCTGCGTTTTCTTTTTGATGTGCCTTATCGGTGGCCCTTTTTCCCAGTCATGGACAACCACTGCCGATCAGACCATGAAACTAAGCAGGAAGCCGCTTTCCATCAAGCGGATACAACAGGATGCCGCTCTTTCTGTCATCCAAATCAATCCCCAACAGACTTATCAAACGATTGAGGGTTTTGGATTTACCCTTACAGGGGGCAGTGCTACTTTAATCAACCGCCTTCCTGCCGCAAAGCGAAAACAATTGCTTCAAGAGTTATTCGGAAGATATAAGGATGGTATGGCTATCAGCAGCCTACGCATCAGCATGGGGGCATCAGATCTCAGCAGCAGGGTTTTTACCTATGATGATATCCCCGCCAACACAACAGATTTTGGGTTGGCAAAATTTTCCTTATCGGAGGATACCATAGACCTGATTCCTTTGCTGAGACAAATCATATCCATCAATCCATCAGTGAAAATCACTGCCAGTCCTTGGACACCGCCGTTGTGGATGAAAGACAATAAAAGCAGTATTGGTGGGAAGTTGCTGCCATCTTGTTATGGAGTGTATGCTGATTATTTTGTGAAATACATCCGTGCAATGAAAGAACAGGGTATCACCATTGATGCGGTAACCATCCAAAATGAGCCCCAGAATCCGCATAACAATCCCAGTCTCCTCATGGACGCAGAAG
>JBDLUN010000252.1:0-4311 GCA_039805245.1 Bacteroidota bacterium | reverse complement strand
ATCATCCGTGAACTTGCCGGAATCTACCCTGATCTTATGGTATTTGTAGTAAACTGGTTTCAAAGTGCTCCGGTAAAGGAATATTTTGAAAATCCTGGAGACCATGCTGATGAAATGGAATCCAGTGTAATGATGCATTTGCATCCTGAACTTCTTTTGCCACTCACAGAAGCGGGTGATGGGGCAACCCGGAAGTTTACTGCCGAAGGCATTCAAAAAGGATGGGCCTGGACGCAGCGCCCTTGGACAAAAATCACCAAAGATACCGGTTCGGGTAATCCTGCCCTGGCAACTGCATCAAAAGGTGAAAAATTCCTGAACGCCTGTATTGAAAACATTGCTGCATTTTATTGCAGCATTTCAAATAAAAGTATCGATTCATTATTATCCTAAATTTCCACATCATGAGACTTTTGATTTTGTTGAGTGCTTTTTTAATCAGTTCAGCAGGTTTTGCACAATCAGGATTCAAACTGACAGTAAGTGTAGCAGATGCCAATGGAAAAACAGTAGTCAATCCTGAAGTTGAACTACTCAATTTTGTTGCAGCTCCCCAATACAACACCAATGGATCCATGTACTTTGATGGATTGTCAAAAGGCCAATATGAAATAAAAGTAAGCGCATCAGGTTTCTCAACCTATTGGGAAAAGTTTGAAATCAGTCAAGACACTGAAAAAAAGATTGTTCTTCAGTCGGCTGTAACCCAATTGGATGCTGTACTTGTGCGTGCTGACAAGACTGAAAGCAATATTTTCAAAACTCCTGCATCCGTAACATCCATTTCTGCCAAACAAATCAGGGACAGGAGAATTTGGGATATCAATGACATTTCTGGTCAGGCGCCTAATCTATACCTGTCCAATTCTGGAGACAACAGGAATATCGCTGGTTTGAGGGGAATTGTAACCACTTCCTATGAGCAGGCAGTTGCCACATATGTGGATGGAGTTGCCCAATTCAGTCTTGATACCTATATTCCTCAATTGAATGATATTGAAAGCATTGACATCATCAGAGGGGCACAGGGAACACTTTACGGTAGAAATGCCATGGGCGGTGTCATCAATATCACCACCAAAAAACCTTCGAATAAGACCAGCCTTAATGTCAATGTCAATGCGGGTAATTATGGTCAACTTCGCAGTTCTGCTTCACTGAAAACCCCGATCATAAAAAATAAATTGTATTTCGGACTTTCTCTTTTGCAGGATAAGCGCAATGGTTATTTCAACAATGCTTTCACTTCCGGGAGGTATGACGATCAGCAGCAAAATATGGTATCCTCTCAGTTGAAGTACCTATTGGGCAATGGATGGAGTGTTGAGGCAGATGTAAAATTATATAATGCCACAAATGATGGAGCTTTCCCACTTGCTGGAAACCCAGCAGATGCTTTTGAAAACCCCTACACCCTTTCACAGAATCTGACTGCCCAAATGAAAGATAAAACGTCTAACGCGTCTGTAGTCATCAGACATAAGGGCGTCAAAACAGATCTTACCATTCAAAGTTCAAGGCAGCGCAACTATCGTTATTACACCAATACCTTGGATGCAGATTTTTCACCTGCTGATATTGTAGGGATTTTCAACAATTACGGTAAGGATTTCAACAATGTGAATGTTGTCTCCAACGAAGTCAGGTGGAGTTCATCTAAACAAAACAGCAGTAAGCTGCAATGGACAATCGGTGCATTCCAATTCATTCAGGACAATCCTACCAAACAGGCAACAGCATTTGGAAAAGATGCAGGTTTGTTTGGTGTTCCTGATACTGATTTTGCACTCATCTCCACCAATATTGGTTTGAATACTGGCATTGCAGGATTTGCCAATGCGGGATGGAAACTGAATGACAAATTCCAAATCAATGCAGGCCTGCGATTGGATAATGAAACCAGGAAATTGACAGTTATAAGTGCTTTTGAAAAACAGCCCGATCCTCTATACGTGTCTGTAGACACAACAGGAAAGTCACGCTATAGCGCATTTTCACCCAAAATCGGACTGCAATATGCTTTGAACGAAAATGGATTGGTTTATGTGAACTACAACCGTGGTTTCAGGTCTGGCGGTTTGACAGGCATTTCTTCCGATCCATCCCAAATACCGCTGGCCTCTTTTGATCCTGAGTTCAGCAATATGTTTGAGGCAGGTATCAAAGGTTCAAACCCCAATGGGAAAATCCAATATGGCCTTGTGGTATTTTTGAATCAGGTCAACAATATACAAACCCCAACCTTGATTTTACCTGATGCTATTACTGTTACCAAGAATTCAGGCAAATTGAACAGCTCCGGAATTGAAGTTGAAGTGGCTGCCAAACCCCTCAAGGGAATCACATTGCAATATGCTGGTGGTATAACTAACGCCAAATACAGTGATTTTTCTACTGTAAACAATGGAAGCAATGTTGACTTGAGCGGTAAACGCCAAATTTACACCCCACAATCAACCCATTACCTGTCTGCCCAATACCAACGTCAATTGGGAAAGAATGATATCATGGCAAGAGTGGAATACAACAGAGTAGGCAAACAGTATTTTGATTTCAAAAATGAGATCAGTCAGGATGCCTATGGTCTCTTGAATCTGAAAATTGCCTATAGTCTGAAGCAATGGGAACTGTCGGTTTGGGGTAGAAATCTTGGAGGAGCCAAATACATTGACTATGCCTATGATTTTGGTGCTGCCCACTTGGGTGAACCACAAACATGGGGTGTTGGCCTGGGCTTCAGATTATAAAAAAAGATTTACAACGCTGAAACCTGAATTCCCATTCCTGCAACATCAGAGGGATATAGGTAATGATTTGAATAGGAAATGCCCGTTGCAACATCTTCTTTGAGCAACAAGGGGCCGTCAGCATCGAGGTGATCCACCATTGGAGCAAGTTGTGCCAAAGCAGCTGTTCCGATGGTGGATTCATTCATACAGCCGAGCATGATGCCCATTCCCAACTGACGGGCCTTTTTGATGATGTCTAATGAGGGGGTAATTCCACTGCATTTCGTCAGTTTGATATTGATCCCTTTGAAAGCGGAAGCACATCCCGCAAGATCTTTTTCACTTACAAATGATTCATCAGCATACAAAGGAATCTTGGTAAGTTGCTGCAATGTTGCATGAGACTCGAAATCTGATTTGGGCAATGGTTGTTCAATCAGTTGTATACCCCACTCTTCCAATTGTGGCAGATACGTTTGTGCCTGTTTCAAAGTCCATCCTGCATTGGCATCGATCCTGAAAATGGCATCTGTATGTTGCCTCAAAAAAGCCAACTTTTCCATATCATTATCAGAACCAACCTTGATTTTGTAAATGGGGCTGGGGTGTTTCAGCATTTTTTCCAGCATCATCTGCTCATCATCCATGCCAATGGTATAATCAGTGGGAGGCGACGTAGACAAATTCAAATTCCAAAGTTGGTACAATGGTTTGTTTCTCAGTTTACCATAAATATCCCAACCAGCCATATCTAGTGCTGATACTAGGAAAGGATTTTGAGGGAAAAGGTGATGCAGGAAGTGCCAGAATCTTTTCGGATCAGTGAGACTGAATGATTCCACAAATTTGCGTTTCATCTCCAGATCGGCAATCATTTTTTCAACGGAAATATCATAATAACTGATGGCGGGAGCTTCACCATAACCTTTGATACCCCGGAAATTCAGCTCAACGATGAAAGTTGGTTGATGTGTTTTGGTACCCTTAGAGATTGTAAAAGGGTATTCGAAAGCAAGTTCCTTATGCCAATAACGGATTCCAAACATTATCTGCCGCAGGAATTGATGTATGTTTTCAATTCAGTGTTGAAGGTATCGTTTTTTATCAGTTCCTCCAATGATATATGCATCCTGAAACGCCAGAAGTGTTTGGGGTCACCCGGTACATTGATTCTTTCAGCATAGGGATCCTCCAATCGCAGTTCATCCCGCATGGCAAACAGATCCTGCAGTTGAAAGACAGACCACATGGCAGAAGAACTCAAGTGTTGTAATATGATAGCCCTAACAATGTGACAGCTGGCATGCTCGGGGGCCTCCCCATGCTGCCATAACAATTCATTGTAAAAGCGTTGGGATTGTTTTTTGTCTTCAAGCCACCATTCCCTGATGGTACTCATATCATGTGTAGATGGCGTAACAACAGCAAGAAAAGGAGCCGTATACGGATCAAAAAATGCTTGATTCTGTTTTTTGGGCATTCTTTGAACCTCCATACTGAGGAAACCCAGATTGGACATAACTTCCGGTACGGTTCTGGGTACCAAGCCCAAATCTTCCCCGCAAATCAGCATTTCAGTGCA
>JBDLUN010000251.1:0-4415 GCA_039805245.1 Bacteroidota bacterium | reverse complement strand
ATTTCTTCAATTCTTCCATTAACAGCAGCAATCTGCAGGTTGACTTGAACAATTCCCTTTGGAGTTTCTTTGGCAAACTTAATCTGAACATCAAGATGCCAGCCAATTTCTCCCTTCAACTGGCTGCTGATTACCGCAGCAAATCAATCCTCCCACAGAATGGCAGTGGTGGAGGTGGCTTTGGTGGCGGAGGCGGTGGTGGTCGCGGAGGCGGCGGAATGGGTGGCGGAGGCGGCTGGGGTGGATTTACCCAGACAACAGCCCAGGGCTATGTTAACCCGAATTACGGATTTGAATTTGCTTTGAAAAAGGATTTCCTGAAAGAAAAAAGAGGATCTCTCACTTTGAGCATGAATGATATGTTCAAAACCAAAGTCTACGGTTCTTATTCAGAATCCAACTTCTTTACACAAAGCAACTCCAGAAGACGCGACTGGCAGGTATTCAGGTTGAATTTCAACTACAGGTTCGGTAAGGTGGATGCCTCCATATTCAAACGGAAAAATACAAGAAGTGGTCAAGACGGAATGAACGAGGGAATGCAAATGCAACAATGATCTTACAAAGGCCGCTTTTTGAAGCGGCCTTTTTTTTAACTATTTTTTCCGGTAAGCATTGGTACAAATGAAAAGGCATCAAACTTTTCTTCCTGTACGGATCCGTCTGATTTTTTGGTTAGTCTATACATAATCTGCACATCACCTTCATTCAATGGAAGAACCATTACACCGCCTACTTTCAGTTGCTCGATCAGTTTTTCTGGAATAAACGGTGCAGCAGCAGTGATAATGACTTTGTCAAATGGGGCGTAAGTGGGTAGGCCTTCAAATCCATCGCCAAAAAACCTGAGCAAGGTTGGAAACTTATTGAGGTAAGTAAAATTCTTTTTTTCATCAAATAACTTCTTCTGACGCTCAATGGTGTAAACTTTTGCTTTCATTTCCACCAATACACTAGCCTGGTAGGCACTTCCTGTACCGACCTCCAAAATCTTATCGAATGGTTTGACCTGGAGCAATTCTGTTTGATAGGCAACCGTATAGGGTTGGGATATGGTTTGTTCTTCACCTATGGGGAAAGCACGGTCTTCGTAAGCCTGTTTTTCAAATGCCGAATCCAGGAAAAAATGTCTGGGAACTTTATTGATGGCATCAAGTACCTGCTCATCGGAAATTCCTTTTTCACGAATCTGATCCACCAACTTTTTCCTTAACCCCTTGTGCAGGTAGCTGTCTTCCGTATTTCGCATGCCAATCTGTTATACGCCAATCAATTCAATTCCAAATCTCTGATAACCTGTTCAATTTTTTCTCCCAATTGTGCATAGGCATGATCAAATTCAGCAGGATTGTCAAGTTTACCTTGAACACTGAAATAAAATTTGATCTTGGGCTCAGTACCGGAAGGGCGAGCACTTATCTTGCTGCCATCCTCCAAAACAAACTGCAAGACATTGCTTTTAGGCAAGTCTATAGGACAAACCTGACCGTTGGAAAGATCTTTAGCCTCCCTTTTCTCATAATCATACAGCCCTTTAACAGGTATGCCAGCCAATTGAGCTGGCGGATTTTCACGGTACTTTTGCATCATCGCTGCTATCTGCTGCTGACCATCCATCCCTTTTTTGGTAATGGAGATGAGATGTTCCCTGAAGAGTCCGTATTGGGCATAGATTTCAATTAATTTGGCAAAAAGGCTTTTGCCCCGTTGCTTTTCATAAGCTGCCATTTCACAAAGGATGGCGACAGCACTAACGGCATCTTTGTCACGCAACTGACTTCCAATCATCAGTCCGTAAGATTCTTCCCCTCCTATCACATAGTTTTCATGAGCCTCCTTTTCCTTGATCAATTCAGCAATCCATTTGAAGCCAGTCAATACATTGTAGCATTTGATGCTGTTTTGGGCGGAAATGATATCGATGAGATCTGTTGTAACAATTGTTTTTACGACCATATCATTATCGCGCGCCAATCCTTTCTCCTTCCTGGCTTCAATCATATAATTAAATGCCAATACAGCAGTTTGATTGCCGTTGAGCAGCACCCAATTGCCGTGATTGTCTTTGACACCAATACCTACCCTGTCTGCATCGGGATCAGTACCCAACAAGATATCCGCATCCAATTCCTGCGCTTTCTTCAATCCCCTGCTCATGGCCTCTGATTCTTCAGGATTGGGATATACAACTGTGGGGAAGTTACCATCAGGTTCAGCCTGCTCTTGAACAACATGGACATTTTGAAATCCGTATGCTTCCAAAACTTTGGGGACCAATTTAATCCCTGTACCGTGAATGGGTGTGTAAACAATGGACAAGTCTTTTTGTGAGGCAATGATATCCGGATAAACACTCAAACCCTTGACCATCTGGATATAGGCCTGATCCATTTCTTCGCCAATCAGATGAATATTGTTTTCACCTCCAGACCATTTGACGTCTTCAACGCGATTGATTTTCTCTACTTCTGTAATCACATTCTTGTCATGGGGCGGAACCAGTTGTCCCCCATCGTTGAAATAGGCCTTGTAACCATTGTATTCTTTAGGGTTGTGTGAGGCTGTGCAAACAACCCCTCCATGACAATTCATGGCTCTAATGGTAAACGACAATTCAGGAGTTGGTCTTAGTGATTCAAACAAAAAGACCTCAATGCCATTGGCAGCCATCACATTGGCAGTGATTTCAGCAAAAGTCCGGCTATTGTTTCTGCTGTCATGAGCAATGGCAACCCTTAATGATTCACCGGGAAAAGAACCGATCAGGTAGTTGGCAAACCCTTGGGTAGCCATGCCGATGGTATATTTGTTGATACGATTGGTTCCCACACCCATGATGCCACGCAATCCGCCCGTTCCAAATTCCAAATTTCTATAGAAAGCATCAGCCAATTCTTTCTGATCATTTGCTTGTAATGCCCTGATGGCTGATTTGGTTTCCTCGTCATAACTCCCAGTCAACCACATATTAACCCTTTCTTGAATCATGGCTTCCATAACGAAATATTTTTTCAAATTTAATAAAGAGATGTGGAATTGTGGCTTTCAAGGGTTTGAATATCTTTGTGTCCGGTGAAACGACTAATATTCATACTCTGTATTTTTCTTGCAGGATTTTCCCATGCTCAGGATTCAACGGCAATCCCTCAAAGACATGACACGTTATCGCAATCGAGAAAATGGATTCTTGGAGGCGTTCAGGTTTCCCTTTGGGCAGGTTCATTTTTGTCTCTAAACAAAGCCTGGTATGCCAATTACCCCAGATCTCCCTTTCATTTTTACAATGATTGGAAGGAATGGCAACAAATGGATAAACTGGGACACGCCTGGTCAACCTACCAAATCAGCCAACACACCAGTAAAATTTGGCAATGGGCTGGAATGGAGAAAAAAAAATCAGTTTGGATTGGCAGTTTGAGTGGAATGGCCTATTTGAGCATCATCGAAATATTGGATGGATATTCCGACAAATGGGGTTTCAGTGGTTATGATATTTTTGCCAATGCATCAGGTGCTTCGCTATTTGCTTTGCAGGAACTGCAATGGCAGGAACAGCGCATACAACTGAAGATGTCTTACAGTCCGGTTCACTATGGTGATTTGAAACAGAGAAGCAATGATCTTTTTGGCTCAGGGGATGTTGAAAAGGTTTTGAAGGATTATAACGGACAAACTTATTGGCTCACCTTCAACATCAAATCATTTTTCCCGGAGTCAGCTTTTCCCGCTTGGTTGAATTTGGCTGCCGGTTATGGAGCAAAAACCATGTTGGGTGGGTATCAGAACAAATGGGATGATGCAATAGGTAACAGCGTAACCAGATTTGATATTCCCCGATACAAACGTTTCCACTTGGCATTAGACGTTGATTTGACAAGGATAAAAACCCGTAACCGTAAACTTGCAACCGTATTTTCTCTATTTAACGTGCTGAAGGTGCCGGCACCCTCAATCGAATTCAATAGTCAGGGCAAATTGAAATTTCATCCCTTATTTTTCTGATTCAGTCCAAACAGGCCTCCAAGATCATTCCATCAGCAATTTCTACACGGATATTGTCCTGCAGGGTTGTTGCCAGGGAAACACCCACATAATCTACATGCAGCGGATAGGTTTTATAACTCCGCTCCACGAGGGTCAATGTTTGCAAACCTTTGTTGGGCTTATATAAAAATGGCATCAGCGCATAAATCATTGTTTTGCCACTGTTCACTACATCGTCCACCAAAATGACTAATTTTTCTTTGCAGTCGAACTCCTCTTGTAATTGAAAAGATGCAGGATTCACTTTATCCATTTCAATACCAAGCACATCTGTTTGAAAACCAGATATTTTATCCAACAGTTCTTTGAGCAATATGGCAATTAAGAGTCCATTTTCTTTGATTCCTGCAAGTAATATGCTTGATTGTCCA
>JBDLUN010000250.1:0-6512 GCA_039805245.1 Bacteroidota bacterium | reverse complement strand
GTAACGCAACATTGAAAAAACAGCAAACAATCCGAAGGCCGCACCCATCGTCATCTCCACCTGATTAAGCAGAAAGGTTATCAGGAAAATGATGATGTTAAAGGAGAAAAAAGTAAGGAAGAGGTCTGCCTTTCTGTAATGCCTGAAGTAGATCAGTTTGATGATGATAAATGCTGTAGCTGAGTTAAGCAACAGCCGGATGATGAATCCTGAATTGAATTGATCCGGCAGGTTCAGGTTTCCAATGGAATCCTGTAAGGTTTGCAGTATGGGCATGATTAATTTATTTTTTTGTTCAACAGTTGCAGTTGGGGTTTAAACCTGTTTTTTTTGATGTTGTCATAAAGATGAATGATAGCCAGACAATATTTGCTGATGGCACCGGGTTTTATATGGAGATGTTGAATACAGCTTTTGAAAGCTGAATGCTGTTTTCTTTCTTTTTTTATTTCAGCAATAACATAATCGTTAAGCTTCACTCTTTCATCATGGTGTATGAATTCAATCCCAGTATCAATTGTAACACGTTCAGGGTGAATTTTGTTGACCAGTGTTATTCTGCGATACAATACAGTTGCAGATGCCTGCAGGTCTGCTTTATTGATGTTTTCGTTTTTCCGTGAAGGTGATAATTGAAGTAGTTTCAAAGGGTCGGCATTCGACTGATCCAGCATCATCCTTGACTTGACCGTAAAACCTTTGTTGTTTTTTACTTTGGTTTCGAGGAAACTGATACCTGTGTCCAGGTATTTTCTGATGCGGATTTTTGTTCTGTTCAGGTATCCAGCATGGTGTGCATCATACAAATGTAAATCTGGCGTATCGAAATAGACTGTTTCATATGCCAGCAACCTTTTGTTTTCAATTTCAAGTACATCGTAATCAGGTTTGCAGGCGTTCAGAATTTGCTCAACAAGCCTGGCAGGGATGATGTATTTCTCATCAAACCTGGTAATTAATTCAGCCTTGGATTTTGTTTCTTCCAGACTGATTTTATTGAAAGAAGATAAAATGTGATTGATGTTATCCATGCATTCCATGAAATTTTACTTTCAACGGGTTGATTAATTCAAGGTATTATTTCTTTTTGCAAAGATTTCTTAAAATTGCTTGCTGAATCTCTCTTTATATGGACTTCACACTGATTCTTTAGTTACAATGAACATTAAACATCTTTTTGCCGGAATATTGGTGCTCATGCCTTTTGCCTTTGCTGCTTGGGTTTATCCCTCGCTTCCTCCTACTATTCCCATTCATTTCAACATGGAAGGGAAGGCAGATGGATGGGGATCGCGGGATAGTGTATTTATCGGACCGTTAATCTTGGGGTTTGTCAGCATCCTCGTTTATCTCCTTATGGCGAACATCCGTAAAATAGACCCCAAACGCTATGATGGGGCAGATGATAAAGTGTATGCCCAGTTTGGGTTGTTTATGGTTGCATTTCTGGCTGTGCTGAGCCTGGTCATCATTGTTTCTTCAGTTCACCAAAATATACCCGTGGAACAATTGGTTTTTGGGATCATGGGTTTTGCCTTCTCCATCATGGGGATATTCATGCCTAGGCTGAAACAAAATTATATGGCCGGCTACCGACTGCTCTGGACACTGGAAGACGAGGAAAACTGGAAGTCTACCCATATTTTGGCAGGAAAGTATTGGTTGTACGGAGGTTTGCTGCAGGGCATCACCGCCATACTCCTTCATGGAGTTTGGCTATTTGTAACCTTCATGGCACTGATGGCAGTAATGGTGATTGGCCCCCTGATTCATTCTTTCAAGTTCTTTAAAAAACAGCAGAAAAGCTGAAATTCCTGTTGGACAGGAAACATATTATAAAAAATAATATATATAAAAAATCAGTTGTTTTGGCTAAAAAAATTCAATAAATCCGTCTGTTAACATTGGGTTTATAAAAAAATGCGATATTTGCAGTCCCAAAACCCCAAAACAACTGATTATGATCGATGTAGGACTGACGGTCTTTATGATCGTTTGCACGAGCCTTGTAATGCTCATGACGCCGGGACTCGCCTTTTTTTATGGCGGACTGGCATGCAAAAAGAATATCCTCAATGTTATGATCCAGAGTTTCGTATCTATGGGATGGACTTCAGTCCTCTGGTACGCTTTCGGTTATTCCCTTTGTTTCAGTGGTGGTGAGGGGCAGGTGATAGGTGATCTCAACAAGGCATTTTATGCAGGGATCACCCCTGACACTTTATACTCCGAATCGAAGCCTTTCCCTGAAATCGTCTTCATCGCCTACCAGATGATGTTTGCGATCATCACACCGGCATTGATCACCGGTGCTTTTGCCAACCGCATCACCTTCAAGGCTTTTTTCATATTCCTGACCTTCTGGCAAATACTCGTTTACTATCCTTTCGCACACATGATTTGGGGTAACGGACTCCTTGCAAAATGGGGCGTTCTTGATTTCGCAGGTGGCATTGTGGTGCACGCTACAGCAGGTTTCGCCGCATTGGCCTCAGTTATTTATGTAGGAGAACGCAGGGTCAAACATGACCGTCCGAACAACCTTCCTCTGGTGGCTATCGGTACGGCATTGCTTTGGTTTGGCTGGTATGGATTCAATGCAGGCAGTGAATTGAACGTGAACAGGATTACAGCGTTGTCCTTTATCAATACCGACTTGGCCGCATCTGTAGGAGCTGTAACCTGGATGTGCATTGAATGGTTTGGGGAGCACAAGCGGCCGACTTTCGTAGGATTGCTGACTGGTTCTGTAGCGGGATTGGCAACCGTGACGCCTGCTGCGGGTTACGTAACCTATGCCTCGGCATTTGTCATTGGCATCCTGGGCTCAGTTGTTTGTTATTGGGCGGTAAAATTGAAAAACAGGATGGGTTGGGATGATGCGTTAGATGTTTGGGGTGTGCATGGTGTTGGTGGCGTCATCGGCACCATTTTGTTGGGTATCCTAGGTTCCAAAGCAATCAATCCAAATGGTGCAGACGGACTTCTTTTCGGTGGAACGGATTTCTTTTTCAAGGAGTTGATTGCTGTTGTGGCTACCTCGATATACGCTTACCTGTTCACTTACGGCATGCTGATACTCATCAACAAGATTACCCGTGTAAAAGTTACTGCAGAAGAAGAGGAGCAGGGTCTCGATGTGGTTTACCACGGTGAAGTGGCGAGGGATTGGAAGTAATCAGTTGGTGATTTTCAATACACCAGGTTAATCTCCAGGGTTGATCCGGGCTGCATGTCTGCTTCCAGGATATCATTATGCAAAATCGGTTTGCCAACTATGCCTTTAAAGGCATAATCAAACTTGGTGTGCGTGAGCTTCAGCTTCATCAATCCACCTTTTTCGGCAGTAACGCTGATGTTGGTGAGGTGTCCGTTCTGCTTTTCTGCATCCACCAGAAAGGCTCCTTCTGTTCGAAGTTTACGGAATGAAACATCTTTCCATTTATCCGGAATTGCAGGCATGACTTCGATATAACCGGCATGCGATTGAATCAGCATCTCCAGCATGCCCGATGCAAAAGCAAAGTTTCCTTCCAAAGTGAAGGGCCTGTATCTGGCATTGGCATAGCCCTTCCCACTCTGGTCTCCGTTAACATGAAAACTATTGGGCAGGCAGAAGGCTTCAGCAAAAATTTTCAACGCCTTGGCAGCCCCATCGCCATCATGTGCCCTGGCTTTCAGATTGCCTTCCCAGGCATAGGAATAACCCACCCATTGGGAGGGACCAATGCTGTCGAGTTGTTTCAATGATGCTTGTATGATTTGTTGCTGATGCAGTCCATCTTCCCATTTGATCAACCCAAGCGGATGAATGGCCATGAGGTGTGAAAAATGCCGGTGTGATTCATTGTAAGGATGACCTTTTACAAACATAAGCTGTTGCTGTTCGCTCAGGATGGGTCCCTCTAGGCTTTTCAATAATTTTCTCCAGTGTTCAGCATCATTTTTTAGTCTTAAAAATTCGGCCATTTCAGCAGCATGTGCAAAACATGACTTCATCAGGGCCAGGTCATAATTGGTGTTGGTCAGGAACCAGGCTTTGAGGGAATTGTTGTGGATTTCCGGACTCGAACTGATGGGTAGTCGCCTGTGGCCGCTTGAATCGATATAGGTGATTTTTTCAAGATAGGTTGCCGCTTCTTTCACCCAGGGATATGCGATGGTTGTCAGGAAAGATTTGTCCATGCTGTATGTCCACTGCAGGTAAAAATGGTGAGCCAACCAGGCGCTAACAGTGGGAGAGAGCGCATATTGTATCCAGCCTCCCATTTCTGTTCCTTGCAAGGTGGTCACACCGGGAGCATTGAGTCCTCCAACACCAAAATAGGTCTTTGTATATTTCCTGTAATTGTCGCTATTCTGCTGCAAATGATTCAGGTATCCCCTGGAGGCATCTAGGTGATTCGATGTATAGGCCGGCCAGTAACTGAGTTCAGTATTAAGGTCGTGGTGATAATCCCCTTTCCAGGGTGGTATCCTGCCATTGTCGGCTGTCCAAACCGACTGCAGGGATATGGGTGGTGCATTTTCCCGTGCAGCAGATCCGAATTTGTACATCTCCAGTTCATATTGTCGCTGCAATTGTGGATCGGGAATCTGGATGGCTGAAGCGGCCCAATAAGTGGCCCACCAGCTTTCGTGTTTTTTGAATTGCGCATCATATCCTTTGGCCAGCTCGCTGTCGAGCTGCAGGCTGTCATGCTCCTTGAGCCCTTTGGGATCAGTTGTGCTGCTGATACTCCAGATACCTTCCCTTGTTCCGTTTTTCAGGTCTCGCCAACGGATGGTGACGCGGTAGCGAAAGTTGCTCCAGCCCTGTTGCTCATAGCTGATGCCCTTAGCGCTTTCATGGATTTTCCCCATGGTATATCCCAACCTGGTAAGGTCGTCACCACCAACAACATCCCCCCCTTGAGTTGCCTTCCCTGCATATTGCGGCGGAACCAGCTGAATCCTTGTCGCATTTTTGGCATTCACCCTGAACAATCCAAATGAACTGACCGCACTCACAAACAACTCCATTTGTTGTCCGTCTACCCAGCTGATGGTGCATAGTGCATTTTTCAGGTTGAGGGTAGTCGACTGAACCGCTTGCATATTCATGCCCCTCCATTCCAATGCAGCACCGGGAATTTTGGTGGGTGCCGGCTCCCGGTCGTATGGAGCATCGAAATATTCCTGCACCGGTTTGTAATCGCCTTTCAAAACTTGTTGATGCACCCAGGCATAGCTGAACTCCTGACGATGCAATCCCTTCATGGGCCGCTCATCCCAGAGGTCTGCCCTATCGAGCGAAACCCTCACAGCATCCCCTTTTTGCCAAACCAATGCACCCAACATGCCATTGCCCAAGGGCATGCCTTCGTCCCATGATTTGGGAATGAAAGGAAATTGCACCTTGGTTTGTTGGGCTTGCAGCAGGCATATTTGAAGCAGCAGGATTGCGGAGAAGATGATTGTTTTCATGTGGTTGTTGCATAGATTGGTTGGGATTGAAGTTACACCGGAAATCAAAATAAAGTATCTTGTTGTATGCGATTGAATTCAATGATAGTATTTTTCATAGCCATGCTGCTCGGATTAACAACAGTTTCCCAGGCCCAGCAAAAAAACAAACCCAACATCATTTTTTTCATGGTGGATGATATGGGCTGGCAGGATTGTTCTCTCCCCTTTGATAAAGTGGTTTCTGAACTCAATAAAAAATACCACACGCCCAATATGGAAAGGTTGGCCCGCCGTGGCATGCAGTTCACTAACGGCTATGCCAATCCGGTCTGCACGCCAACAAGGGTGAGTCTGATGACGGGGATGGATGTGCCAAGGCACCATATTACCAACTGGACCAACGTCAGGAAAGACACGCCAACAGATCATCCGGATAGTTTACTCAACCCACCGGTTTGGAACCACAATGGCTTGAGTCCGGTTCCTGGTATCAGCCATACCATCGTCGCCACACCATTACCAGCACTTTTGCGCGATGCAGGCTACCACACCATCCATGTGGGTAAGGCCCATTTTGCACCTTACGGAACACCGGCAGCAGACCCCTTGCAGATAGGCTTTCAGGATAATGTTGCAGGTACGGCTGCAGGCCATCCCGGCAGCTTTCTGGCAGCCGACCAATACAGGGGCAATCCCACAGATACTTTTTGGGCGGTACGCGGTTTGGAAAAATACATCTCAGAAGGCGAATTCCTTACGGATGCCTTGACACATGCAGCGCTGGAAAAACTGGATGGGGTCAAAAACAGCAGCAAGCCTTTTTTCCTCTACCTCTCTCACTATGCCGTGCATGTGCCACTCAGCAAAGATGAACGGTACTACAGCAAATACATCGCCAAAGGCCTTGATGACAAGGAAGCTCGATTTGCTTCCTTGGTGGAGGGGATGGACAAGAGCTTGGGTGATCTGATGAATTATCTGGACAGCAACGGACTTACAGCCAATACCCAAATAGTATTCATGTCAGACAATGGCAGCCTCAGCTTGGTCCCGGCTAGGGGTGG
>JBDLUN010000249.1:0-4124 GCA_039805245.1 Bacteroidota bacterium | reverse complement strand
CCGCATTATTGACCAAGATGTCTGGAACGATATTGGCTTGATCGAGTTTATCCAAAAAAGAATAGAGGCTTTCCCTGCTGGAGAAATCAGCCTGAAAGGGATGAAACTTTCGACCAAGGGCAATCACTTGCTTTTCTATATCGCTTCCTGCAGCGAGACTGGCACTCACCCCAATGATGTCAGCACCCGCCTCAGCAAGACCAAGTGCCATCCCCATTCCTATTCCTTTGTTGCAACCAGTAACCAGTGCTGTTTTACCGGAAAGATTGAATAAATTATTCATGCTGTATTGATATGTTATGAATTAGAGTCGAGGGTTGAGGGATGAGGGATGAGAGTAGAGAGTTCAGCATTGAGACTAAAAAACTAATTTCTCTCAACTATTCACTCTCAACTAACTTCAAAGAGACACCCCGCGCTTCCAGGGAATGAAATCATCCTGGTTCAATTGAACCGCTTTGGGAACCACTTCACCGCTTGCAGCCCTGATACAATATTCGAGGATCTCCTCACCCATCTCTTCAATGGTTTTTTCACCCTCTACAATCGGTCCGCAATCAATATCAATAATATCAGCCATTTTTCTGGCGAGTTTCGAATTGGTTGCCAACTTGATGGTTGGACAAACCGGATTGCCCGTAGGGGTTCCCAAACCGGTGGTAAAGAGGATCAAAGTGGCGCCTGATGCGGCTTTGCCCGTAGTGGCTTCCACATCATTTCCGGGTGTACAGACCAGACTGAGTCCTGGTTTGGTTGCTGGCTCGGTATAATCCAAGACATCCACCACCGGACTGGTGCCGCCCTTCTTACAGGCTCCGGCACTTTTGATGGCATCAGTAATCAACCCGTCACGGATATTGCCTGGTGAGGGGTTCATGTGAAAACCTGATCCCACCTGTTCAGCCTGTGCACTGTAGGCATCCATCAGGCTAATGAATTTTTCTGCTGTAGCTTGGCTTGTACTTCTGTCGATCAACTCCTGTTCCGCTCCACACAACTCCGGGAATTCAGCCAATAGGATTTTTCCCTTTAAGGCTACCAGCAAATCAGAAAAATAGCCCACAGCAGGATTGGCGGAGATACCGCTGAAGCCATCACTACCCCCACATTTTACCCCTACTGTCATTTTATCCAATGGAGCGGGTTTTCTCTCCTGCTTGTTGATCTCAATGAGTCCTTTAAATGTTTCGCGTATTGCATCCTGAATAAGTTCCTCTTCCGTTCTGCCAGCCTGCTGTTCGAAAGTCAGGATGGGTTTGTCGAATTGAGGGTTGCGTTTCCTGATCGTTTCAACAAAAGCATCCAACTGCAAATGCTGGCAACCCAAACTCAAGATGGTTATACCGCCCACATTGGGATGATCAGCATAGGCTGCCAACAGGTTTTCCAAGATGGCTGAATCCTGTCGTGTTCCACCACAACCGCCTTGATGGTTCAAGAATTTAATACCATCAACATTTTTAAAAACCCTCGTCCCTCTTCCCTCGTGCCTCGTGCCTTGTGCCTGGCTGTTTCCTCCCCCCTCGTGCCTCGTGCCTTGTGCCTCGTGCCTCATGCCTTGTGCCTGGCTGTTTTCTCCCCCCTCATTCCTCATGCCTTCTGCCTCATGCCTATAACCCTCCACCAAAGCCCGCGTAAATGCCTTGTACTTCTCTGTGACCGCATAACCCAACTCGTTGTGCATGGCTTCCCGAATCACATCCAGGTTCCGGTTTTCACAAAAAACTGTGGGGATGAACAACCAATAGTTAGCTGTTCCTACACGACCATCCGAACGGTGGTATGCCATGAAAGTCCTGTCTTTCCACTTGGAAACGTCGGGTGCTGTCCATTGGTACTGTACACCCCTGTAAGCATATGGGTCTGCCGCATGGTGCAGGTTGGCAGTAGTCATTAGTCCACCTCGCTTCACATCCATCGTCACTTTGCCCACCAGTACCCCATACATGGTGACGGCACCTCCAATGGCAATATCTTCTGTATAGAATTTGTGCTTGGCCTCTACAGGCTCCAATATCTTATACACCTGGTTGTCGAAATGGATTTCCTCACCCGCTTCCAGGTTACGCAGGGCTACAATCACATTATCCTTGGGATGCACCTTCAAAACAATATTCTTCATGTACTGGTTTTCAGATTCCCGAAAGTAGAATTTATCTCGTAAAATGCAACTGCGAATTACGCAAACGATGTCAATAGATAGAATTGGCAAAAAGATGACTGCAAAGGGTATTGCAGTCCATTTTTTACAGTGCTAATTTTTTTAATTGCCGGTTAACTTTTATATTACGTAGGCATACCATTTTGCCTATAGCTGATTGATATGATTTTATTGTACAACAACCCGATTGCCTTCAAACTGCCATCATGAAAAGGAAACTCCACCTGGCCTCTATTGCCGTGTTTTTTGCATTCACAGCTATCATCATTGCCTTTGCATTCCAAGCCGAAGAACAGCAGCCAATTGCTGCTGACCCTAAAGTGGCCAACCTCAAATTGCCTGCAGGCTTCAGTGCAGAAAGATTGTATGGACCCTCTGAGCATGGAGAAGGTTCATGGGTGGCCATGACCTTTGATCACAAGGGTAGAATCATCGCTTCAGACCAATACGGCAATCTCTATAGGATGGCTGTTCCTGCCATAGGCGACACCATCTCCAAAACACAGGTGGAAAAACTGGAAGTCCTTCAGGACCCTGAATTCATCAGCGATACTAGCAAATCGAAAATATCCATAGGCTATGCCCACGGACTCTTGTACGCTTTCAACAGCTTGTACGTAATGATCAACCACAGGGGTGATTCCAAGTTGAAAAAAACCAGCGGCCTTTATCGCCTGCAGGATACTGATGGGGATGACCAATTCGACAAAACAACCCTCATCAAACTGCTCGACGGCTCCGGCGAACATGGTCCTCACAGTGTCGTACTTTCCCCAGACAAACAATCCCTTTACGTAGTGGCCGGCAACTTCACCAAGATCCCCAAGATGGATGCCTACCGCAATACCCCCGACGGGAAATTCGACAACCTGTTGCCCCTAATCAAGGATCCACGTGGCCACGACAATACCGTTGAATCCCATGGAGGTTGGGTAGCCAAAATCAATCCGGAAGGCTCCCATTGGGAACTCATCGCATCAGGCTTCCGCAACTCTTTTGACCTTGCTTTCAATGAGGTCGGTGAACTCTTCACTTACGACTCAGATATGGAATGGGATTTCGGCACACCTTGGTATCGCCCCACGCGCATCCTGCACGTTACCAGCGGTGGTGAATACGGATGGAGACCAGGTACACACAAATGGAATGCCAACTACCCCGACAACCTGCCGGCAGTTATCAATATCGGACAGGGTTCTCCTACCAACTTCATCCATGGTGGCAGCGCCCGTTTCCCGGAAAAATATAGAAATGCCTTGTTTGCATTCGACTGGAGTTTTGGCATCATTTATGCCATCTTCCCCAAACAACAAGGGGCTTCCTACACTGCCACCGGAGAAGAATTCATCTCCGGCTCTCCACTTCCTTTAACCGATGGTGTGATTGGTCCTGATGGTGCCCTCTATTTCCTCACCGGAGGCAGAAGGTTGGAATCAGACCTCTACAGGGTCCGCTTTACCGGCGTTGAAAACAAAAATGCCAAACCGGCCCCTGCCACCCTGAATGAAGCCCAGCAGTTGAGGCTCCAACTGGAGGCATACCACGGCACTCCCAAACCTGGTGCCATCGCCTTTGCATGGCCCCACCTGAAAAATGCTGACCGCCATATCCGCTATGCCGCCAGGATTGCCGTTGAAGCGCAACCAATATCAGAGTGGTCGGCCAAAACATTGCAGGAAACCGATCCGGTAATCCTCACCCATGCGGCCATTGCGCTGGCCAGGAGAGGTGATGCATCTGTCAAAAAACAATTGCTTGCTGCACTGACAAAAATAAACCTGACCGCACTCACAGAAAGCCAGAAGCTGGACCAGCTGCGGGCTATAGAACTCGTTTTCGCCCGGATGGGAGCACCCGATGCGGCCGAAAAAACAATGGTGGCCAACCAACTCAACCCGATCTTCCCGGCAGCCACCAATGACCTGAACAAGGAATTGAGCAAACTCTTGGTCTATGTGGAAGC
>JBDLUN010000248.1:0-16170 GCA_039805245.1 Bacteroidota bacterium | reverse complement strand
GGCCAGAAACTGGTCAATATTTTTTTCATGAATCAGGCTCCTATCAGGGCCTTGTAGGCTGTGGCATCCATCAATCCCTCTAAGTCTGCGGGATTACTGACGGTCATTTTAACCATCCATCCATCACCATAGGGATCTTGGTTGACCAGCTCTGGCTGGCTATCTAAAGCAGGATTCTTTTCAGTTAGGGTTCCTGCAATGGGCAGAAAAAGATCACTTACGGTTTTGACCGCTTCAACGGTGCCAAAAACGGCATCAGCCTCGAGGGTCTTGCCGATGGTTTCGATATCCACGTAGATGATATCACCCAATTCACCCTGTGCGAATTCTGTAATGCCGATGGTTGCGGTGTTGCCATCAATTGAAATCCATTCGTGTTCTTTGGTGTAACGGAGTGTATCTGGGAATGTCATGCTGAATATTTTTGCAATTTTAACGCTAAATTTTTCATTCGGTTCAAAAATTTTCAAGCGGCACCCCGGGTGGCAGTTTTAGGGGCGAGACCGGTTAATCCGTTCTCCTGATCAGCTTCGCAGAATGGATGCGGATATCCTGCAGGGGCTTGTCGCCACCCTGTCTTCCGGTGGTTTTGGTGCCGGCAATTTTGTCCAATACATCGAACCCGCGAACAAGGCTACCGAAAATGGTGTATTGTTGATCGAGATGCGGGGCACCGCCGACTGTTTTGTAGGCTGTTCTGTGTTCCTGAGGAATTTTTCTGCCATTCAACCGGTAGGTCTCTACCGAGTCAAGAGATTTGTCGTTGAATATCTTGCCTTGAACAATATAGAATTGCACACCGCTGCTTTCCCTTTTGGGATTGACATTGTCACCCATTCGGGCTGCGGCCAGCACACCTTTTTGGTGATAATCTTCAGGCCTGATTTCTGCCGGCAGGGTATAGGATTGCAAAAATCGGGTGCTGTCTGCCTTGGATTTGGTTTTCTCATCACCTGCCTGGATCATGAAACCGCTTATCACGCGATGAAAGCTGATTCCGTCATAATAGCCTGATTTAACAAGCTTCAGGAAATTGTCTCGGTGTAAAGGGGTCGCATCATGCAACCTCAATACCAGGGTGCCGGAATCTGTTCGCATGCTGACATCCCGCCGGAAATCCCTTTTTTTGAGTTTCACTGCCGGTTGTGCCAAGAGGGTGCCCATGGCAGTCAGCAGAAAGATACACATGCTTAAGTGCAGCAATAATTTTTTCATCAGAAATCGTTTTGCTCGAAATAAAAAAGCACATGGTCTTTCATGAAGTTTTCCTGTTCTGCAAGTCCCATGGGCGGCAATTCCTTCTTTTGGTTGAAATGTGGCCATCCGTCCTCGTCCCATCCGGCATGCAGGTAGTAACCACTGGGTGCCAGCACGGTGCAGACAGCCACATGCATCAGGTCCTGTTTCTGTTCCTTGGTGAATTGGTGTCCTGCACCCCTAACTTCCTGTATACCTATCAGGAACAGGATGGATTCCAAATCCGGTTTCTTTCCGAATCTGTTGATCATCTTTTCTTCCAGTTTCCACCACCTGGCCTGTAAATCATCCGATAACATCATCCTGCAAAACTAAAGCATCTCTGCCGATTGCTTATCTTTGCACAAATTTTAGCCGGAATGCTTCAGTTATCATTTATTCGGAACAACCGTGATCAGGTAGTGGCGGGATTGCAGAAAAAGAATTTCAAGGAAACAGCGTTGGTGGATAAAATCATTGAGGCTGATGAACTGCGCAAGCAGTTGCAGTTCAAATCCGATGAGCTGCTGGCAAAGAGGAATGCCACTTCAAAACAGATTGGAGTCTTGATGGGGCAGGGTAAAAAAGAGGAGGCAGAGACCCAGAAGGCTGCAGTAGCGTCACTAAAAGAATCCATCGACCACCTCACACAGGAACTTGCTTCCACTGAAGCAGCCCTCGATGCCATGCTGGTCAGGTTGCCCAATCTGCCCTTTGCATTGGTTCCGGACGGTCATGGTGCAGAAGACAACGAAGTGGTGAAACAGGCTGGGGAAGTGCCAACTTTGCCTGCTGACGCAGTTCCTCATTGGGATCTGATAACCCGCTACGGATTGGTTGATTTCCAAACAGGTGTCAAAATTACCGGCAGCGGTTTTGCGCTGTACAAAGGCAAGGGGGCGAAATTGCAACGCGCCTTGATTCAATACTTCCTCGATTACAATACTGGAGCAGGGTATACAGAATATATTCCACCCTATGTGGTCAATGCAACCTCGGCTTATGGTACGGGGCAGCTGCCAGATAAAGAGGGACAAATGTATCATGTAACAGCGGATGAATTGTATCTCATCCCTACGGCTGAGGTGCCTGTCACCAATATTTACCGGGATGAAATCATTGCACTTGCTGATATGCCAGTGAAAATGACGGCCTATACCCCTTGTTTCAGACGTGAAGCAGGCAGTTTTGGAAAGGATGTAAGGGGTTTGAACAGGGTTCACCAGTTTGACAAGGTGGAGATTGTATGCATGACAACAGCCGACAAGAGTTATGCCGCCCTCGAGGAGATGGTTGAGCACGTTGAACGTCTGATACAGTCATTGGAATTACCCTACAGGATTCTGCGCCTTTGTGGTGGAGATATGGGCTTTGCCTCCGCCATGACCTACGATTTTGAAGTGTACAGTGCTGCCCAAGAAAGGTGGCTGGAAGTAAGTTCCGTATCCAATTTTGAAACCTTCCAGTCTAATAGGATGAAAATCCGTACCCGCGACGAACAGGGTAAAACCCAATTGGTGCATACCTTGAACGGCAGTTCATTGGCTTTGCCAAGGATCATGGCCAGCTTGCTGGAAAACAATCAAACAGCCGAGGGCATCAGGATTCCTGCTGTTTTACACCCTTATTTTGGAGCGACGGTCATCAATTGATGCTTGCCAGACCTGAACTGGTCGATTCGTTTGTGCATGATGTTGAACCATAGCGGCGGAACAAATGCCAACAGCATCATGCCCGGATAACCGGTAGGCATTTGCGGGGCATCATCATGGTGCCGAAGGATCTGATACTTTCTGCTGGCAAGGTAGTGATGATCGCTGTGTCTTGACAATTCAAAAAGCATCAGCCGTCCCAACAGGTGATTGCTGTTCCAACTGTGTTCCGGCATGGCTCTGGCATAACCGGAATCGGTTTTTTCCCTTTGTAAACCGTAATGTTCAATGTAGTTGACGGTTTCCAGCAGCAGAAACCCAATGGCAGCAGCAGCCAGAAAGCAGCCAGTGGCGAGGGATCCGAAGAATAAATATATTATCAAGACAGCACCCAATTGCAGCAGCTGGAATTGAATCATTGGATTTGAAATATGCAGTACAGGCTTGTTTTTTTTCGCCTGTTCTTCAGCTGCAATGTGCCAGGCCGACAAATATCCTCTTGTAATGGTGCGGAAATAAAACAGATACAGAGGTTCCCATTTTCTGGCACTGCTTGGGTCTTCAGGTGTAGAGACATTTTTGTGATGGCCTTTGTTGTGTTCAATGTAAAAATGCATGTACAAGGACGTGAGCAGCAAAGCCTTAGCCATATTGCGTTCATAGCGTTTCTGACGGTGGCCCAATTCATGGGCTGCATTGATGCCGAAAGCACCGCAAAGCAGTCCCATAGATATTACCCTCCCAGTGAGCTCCCATGTGCTAATGCCAGCCTGTTGTACGCTGTTCAGGAAAATGAAAAGGAATATGTATTGCAAGGGGAGGGTAATGTAAACCCATAAATCGTATGCCCGATCGGCCTTGGCAACCTGTTCTTCCGCCGCACTCATATTTTCCGGCCTTGCAGGGATAAGAAGTTCGAGTAATGGAATTAACATGAAAACATAACAGAAGGGGAGCCAGGTCATGTTCCCATTTCCTGTAAAAGCCACTCCTGCAAGCATGAACAGCGTCAGTGGCAATGCAAATTTCAGCGTCCGGATATGCATGTCATTGGTTTTCTGTGAGTGTATCTTCTTTGCGCATCGCTACCCGATAGAGGATGAAAGTAAGGGCAAAAAAGAGGATGGTGCCCAACACAAAATATCCCTGTTCACCAAGACTGTGTGTCAGTGATTCTTCTAGGTTCACTTTTTTCAAAGCAGCTGCGATGCTATCGTTGGCTGAAAGGAAGGCCACCAAAACGCCTGCGATGGCACCACCAGCTACCAGTCCTGTTGCAAACAGATTCCCTTTCCGCAAATCCTCTTCTTCGTCTTGTTTGGCAGGCGCCTCTTTTTTCTTTTGGTTGTCAACCAATCCCCTCACTGCACCTCCGATGAAGATGGGAAGGGTCGTGGAAAGGGGAAGATAAATGCCAATAGCGAAACTCAATGCTTTGATGCCGCAAAGTTCCATGACCACTGCAATGGCTACGCCAACCAATACGAATTGCCAATCGAGGTTAAAGGATAAAATCCCTTTGATCAGTGTTGCCATCAAGGTTGCCTGTGGAGCTGCATAAACATCAGTTCCGATAGCATGCTGAATGCCTGCATCGAGCATTTCCTGTGTTGGGGTATCGAGGATTTTGATGGTGAAGCCAATGGCAATGGAGGAAACAATGGCACCAATGAAAAGGGCAATCTGTTGCGCTCTTGGTGTTGCCCCCAGAATATATCCCGTTTTCAGGTCTTGCGATGTGGCGCCGGCATTGGCTGCGGCAATACAAATCATGCCGCCAACGACCAATGCCATGGGTTCATAAACTTTGCCGGTCCAGCCCACGGCAATAAACACCAGGCATGTTCCCATGATAGTGGCAATGGTCATGCCCGAAATAGGGTTGTTGGAGGAACCGATCAGTCCTACAATCCGGGAGGAGACCGTCACAAAAAAAGCACCGAACAAGACCACCAGGATGCCAATTAGCAATTTGCTCGCCACCCCTTCGCCCGGAACTTGTGGCATGATGGTCATCAGCAGGATCAGCGCAAGGCTTCCCCACAATACAATTTTTACGGAGAGGTCTTTGTCGGTTCTGCTCACTGCAGGACTTTGCCCATTGCCTGATTTCAGGCTGCCCAAACTTCCTTTGAAAGAAGAGATGATGGTAGGAATGGTTTTGATCAAGGTAATGAAACCGCCAGCTGCTACAGCACCGGCACCAATCTGACGCACAAAGGCTCTATAAATGGCAACAGAAAAATCACTGAATTGATGAGTAGCAGGGTCCCAACCACCGGGGCCACCGGCTGTGCTGATGTCTTTTAGGTAGCCCAGTTTCACAAGCTGGTAGGCAATCACATCACCCGGAACTACAGTGGCCAGCAGGGGGTTGAAGACAAACCATGTCAGCACGCTGCCGGCAACGAGTACACCAGCAATTTTCGGCCCGATGATATAGCCCACGCCCAGGTATTCCGGTGTGATTTCACCGCTTACTTTGGCTGAAGGCAGGTATTTATTGGTTTGTGCAGTCATGAATGCAGGCGCTTCTGCAATCAGGTGGAAGATTTTTTGCAACAAAGCATAAAGGGTGGCTATACCCAATCCGGCAAATGCTGTTTTTGCAAAGTTGCCACCCTTCTCGCCGGCCTTTAGAACTGATGCACAGGCTGTTCCTTCCGGGTACGGAAGGGTTTCGTGTTCTTTTACAATCAGGGCACTTCTCAGGGGTATCATCATCAGGGTTCCAAGCATCCCTCCAAAAATGGCAAGCACCAGGATGGTAATGTAGTTGAAATAGTCAGCACTGCCTGTTTCTGAAAGAAACAGAAACCCGGGCAGGGTGAACACCACACCGGCTGCAATACTTTCTCCTGCAGAACCCGTTGTCTGGATAATATTGTTTTCCAAAATTGTTGTCCGCAGAAACAGTTTGCTTAGGGCAATTGACATCACCGCAATCGGGATGGATGCGGATACGGTAAGTCCGGCTTTCAAAGCCAGGTAAACCGTTGCGGCACCGAAAATGATGCCGAAGCAGGCACCTGTGATGACTGCTTTCAGCGTGAATTCCTTCATAGCTGTTTCAGGCGCTATGAATGGGACGAATTTTTTATCAGACATGGGTTCTGTTTTTAAATGATCAGTCCTTCATCAAATTCTGGAGCTTTCTGGAAAGGAAGAAAAGGATGAAAGCGGCAACACCAGACATGACTACAAAAACCATGAAGAAGTCGTAGTTGTTGGTAACCGGAAAGTCTAGGATGGCTTTGGCTTTGCCTTCTTCAGGATAGAGTTTACTCAAAGCACCGGCAAGGTAGTTGGCAAAAGCATTCGCAGTAAACCATACAGCCATCAACATGGAGGCAAATTTGGCTGGAGCGAGCTTGTTGACAAGGGAAAGTCCGATAGGCGACAAACACAGTTCTCCTGCGGTATGCAAGGCATACATGCCCACCAACCAGATCATGCTAACCTTGATGCCTGGCTGTACATCTTTAACGCCAAAAGCTATCCACAAATAGCCCAGTGCCAGCAGCAGCAGTCCCCAAGCCATCTTGGTGGGTGAGGAAGGGTCAAGTTTGCCCAGTTTCACCCAAAGCCATGCAAAGATGGGAGCGAAGCTGACTACGAAAATGGAGTTGAGTGAAGCAAAGAAACTTGCGGGCACTACAAAGAATCCAAGATCACGGTTGGTCTGTTCATCAGCAAAAAAGGTAAGTGAAGCGCCAGCCTGTTCGTATGCACTCCAGAAGAAAACAACGAAGAAGGAAACCGTAAAAATTACGGCAACCTTGCTTTTCTCCAATTTGGTGAGCGATTTGTCTGTAAAGATGATGATGGCAATAATCAGGATGCATGCCACCAGCAGGAAGACCAGGTTGGTGAATAATGCTGTTGAGAAATTATAACTACCTATGTTGAAGCCCCAATGCCTGATATTGGCCAGTCCGGAGTCTACATACAAAAGCGTTGTTGAAACACCAATCAGCAATACAAAAACAAACAATCCGAAAAAAGGGTTTTTGCTGTATCGGGGTGCATTGGCAGGCACCAATCCCAGGGTTTGGTTGTCTGGACCAGTCACATGTTTTTTATGGTAAATGACCTGAATCAGCACGCTCAACAACATGCCTATACCACCTGCCAGAAAGGCCCATTTGAAATCAGCTGGATTGCCGGTATCGCCCACCAATCCACAAATGAAAGGGCCCAGTGCTCCGCCCACGTTGATGCCCATGTAAAATATGGTATAAGCCCCATCAATCCTGCGATCGCCTTTGGGGTAGAGCTGTCCTACCAAAGCGGAAATATTGGGTTTGAAAAAGCCGTTTCCTGAAATCATGAATCCCAGCCCGGTGAAGAAAAGCATGGTAGATAGCCCTGGATCGGATTGGAAAGTGCTGCCGCAAAAGAAGAGGATGAATTCACCTACTGCCATGATCAGGCCCCCAATGATGATGGATCGTTGGTTACCCCAGAAGCGATCGGCGAAGTAGCCTCCCACAAGGGGTGTCAGGTAGATGAGACTGGTGTATCCACCAAAAAGCTGGGAAGAAAAATCTTTTGAAAAGAGCAATGCTTTTGTCATGAACAGCACCAGGATAGCCCTCATCCCATAGTAGTTGAAGCGTTCCCACATTTCGGTGGCAAAAAGCACATAGAGCCCTTTTGGATGTTTGTTTTGGTTGGAAGACATGCAAAATGATTTGTTGATTTGCCTAAAATAAGCATTTTGTATCTTTGCAATGCTTTTTTCACTCCTCAAGAAAAATATTCCATGAACATACTTCTCCTTGGTTCAGGCGGAAGAGAAAATGCCCTCGCCTGGAAAATCAGCAAGAGTGCATTGTGCACCCGTCTATTTATTGCCCCCGGCAATCCGGGAACATCTGCACACGGTCAGAACATTCCCCTGAGTCTTGCCGATTTTGGTGCCATTGCCGCTTTTTGCCGGGAGGAGTCTATTGGCATGGTTGTCGTTGGCCCCGAAGATCCCCTTGTCAATGGAATTTATGATTACCTCAAGTCGGATTCTGGTATTCCCAGCCTTATTGTGGTAGGACCATCGGCCGAAGGAGCCAGGCTGGAGGGCAGCAAAGCATTCGCAAAAGCGTTTATGCAGCGCCACCATATCCCAACGGCCTCCTACCGGGAGTTTAACCGCGAAAGCTACAGTGAGGGGGTTGAATACCTGCAGTCCCATGATTTGCCCATCGTGCTCAAGGCAGATGGCTTGGCAGCAGGTAAAGGCGTTGTGATAGCCCAAACACATGAAGAGGCTTTATTCGCATTTGAAGAGATGATCCAGCATGCCCGCTTTGGAGCAGCCAGTGAAAAAGTTGTGGTTGAACAGTTTCTTACTGGTGTGGAAATGAGTGCTTTTGCCTTGACCGACGGTAATTCGTTTGTAATGTTGCCGGAGGCCAAAGATTACAAACGGATTGGCGAAGGCGATACCGGGCCCAATACAGGAGGGATGGGCGCGGTGAGCCCAGTGCCTTTTTACAGGGATGCTTTCCAGGATAAGGTGATGGAGAAGGTTGTCAAACCTACAATTGCCGGATTGCAGGCAGAAGGGATTGTATATGAGGGTTTCGTGTTTTTTGGACTGATCAATGTGGCCGGAGAGCCTTTTGTGATTGAATACAACTGCCGGATGGGTGATCCGGAAACTGAAGTGGTTATGCCCCGGCTACAGTCTGATTTGGTGCAACACTTCCTCGATATGGCAGAGGGGCAACTGGGCAACACCCCTGTTGCTATCGACCATCGCACTGCTGCAACGGTAGTGTTGGTGAGTGGAGGATATCCTGGTGACTTTGAGAGGGGTAAGCGGATTGCTGGGCTGGAGCGTGATTTGGGGGATAGTGTAATTGTTTTTCAGGCAGGGGTCAAAGGCCAGGATGGAGAGCTGTACAGCAATGGCGGTCGCGTTGCGGCTGTCACAGCCTATGGCGAAACAATTGGTGAGGCTGTATCTCGCACCCTGCAAGCCATTGAAGGTATTTCCTTTGAGGAGATGAATTTCAGGAAGGATATCGGATACGAATTCAGGGATTGAGTTCCGTCAAAATTCATGATTGTTTATTGGGTTATTTATGTCAACTTTGTGCAATTGTAAAATATAGATAGAATGGGACTTTTTACTTGGTTTACCCAGGATATTGCGATTGACCTTGGAACTGCCAACACACTGATTATACATGATGATGAAATTGTGGTGAATGAGCCTTCTATTGTGGCATTGGATCGGAACAACCCGAAACATTTGCTTGCAGTTGGCAAGAAAGCCTTGCTCATGCATGAGAAGACGCATGAAAGCATCAGGACTGTCAGGCCTTTGAAAGACGGCGTTATCGCTGATTTCAATGCTGCAGAATTGATGATCAGGGAGATGATCAAACTCATATATCCCAAAAAACCGCTCTTCCCTCCAAGTTGGAGAATGATGATTTGCATTCCATCCAGCATTACAGAGGTGGAAAAAAGGGCAGTAAGGGATAGTGCTGAACAGGCTGGAGCAAAAGAAGTTTATCTCATTCATGAGCCCATGGCTGCTGCTTTGGGTATTGGTATAGATGTTGCCGAACCTATTGGCAACATGATTATCGATATTGGAGGTGGAACAACGGGTATTACGGTGATTGCTTTGGCCGGTATTGTTTGTGACCAGTCCATTCGCATTGCCGGTGATGAATTCACTGCAGATATTATGGAAGCCCTGAGGCGTTATCACAGTTTGCTCATTGGTGAAAGGACTGCTGAGCAGATAAAAATCACCATTGGAGCTGCTATGAAGGATTTGGATAATCCACCTGACGATATGCCTGTTAATGGTCGAGATTTGGTTACAGGTATTCCCAAACAAATCATGGTCAGTTATCAGGAAATAGCCGAAGCATTGGACAAATCAATTTTCAAAATTGAAGAAGCCATTCTGAAAGCTTTGGAAACAACTCCTCCCGAATTGGCTGCTGATATTTATCGCAGGGGGCTGTATCTTACTGGCGGTGGTGCATTGCTGCGGGGCTTGGACAAAAGGCTTGCACAGAAAATCAAGCTGCCGGTTCATATAGCAGAAGATCCACTTAAAAGTGTTGTTAGGGGTACAGGCTTGGCTTTGAAAAATTACCAGCATTTTCCTTTTATTATGAGATAATCCGGAAAAAAAACCGGAGGGTAATTCCCAATGCGCAATATTTATCTTTTCCTGTTAAGGAATTCGGTTTTGATCTTGTTTCTGGTACTGCAGGCAATTGCTTTGTATGCACTTTTCAATTTCAACAGGTTTCATGAGTCTGTACTGAACATGTTTGCCAGTGAGGTTTCTGGCAGCGTCTATAGGCAAACTGACAGGGTAGAGGCTTATCTTACCTTGCAAAGTGAAAATGATAAATTGCGTGACCAGAATGCAGCGTTGTTATCCATGATGCCTTCAGGCCGTTTGCTTCCCGATACTGCTTTGCTGAACAAGGGTGATTCTACTACTTTCTTGGCATTGGACATGTTTCGGCAGTATCAGTTTTTATCTGCACGGGTCATCTCCAATTCTGTTTTTTTGCAACAGAATTATCTGATTTTGCACCGTGGCAGCAGTCAAGGTATCGAACCTAATCTTGCCGTGGTTGGTCCTGACGGGATCATTGGAACAGTGATTAATGTGAGTCCGAATATGGCCACTGTAATGAGCTTGCTCCATCGACAATCCAAGGTCATTGCCGTATTGAAAAAGGGAAGTGGTTTGGGTGAGATTTCGTGGGATGGCAAAGATCCCGCCCTGCTAAACCTCAAAAAAATACCCACTACCGTAGAAGTGAAAAAGGGGGATACGGTAGTGACGAGTCCATACTCTGATAAATTTCCTCCGGGATATCCGATTGGTGTTGTGGATAGGGTGGAGAAAGATCAGGAAACCAACACCTATCTGTTGTGGGTAAAATCAGCTGTGGATTTTAACACAGTTCAGCATGCCTATGTTGTTAAAAACAGGCTGCAGCAGGAGATGGAGCAGATGAGCAAAACAATCATCAAGGAATGAATACCGGCTTAAAACATACCATCCGTTTTATGCTGTTGCTTGCCTTTCAGGTACTTTTCCTGAACAGGGTTCCGCCTTTACATCAATTTGTAGTACCCTATATCTATTTTGTATTCATCCTATGGCTTCCTTTCAGTATCAAACGCAGCCCCCTTTTGCTGATTTCCTTTGCCACAGGAATGATTGCCGACTTTTTCTTCATTACACCCGGTTTGCATACGGCAAGTTGTGTATTGCTTGGTTTTGTAAGGCCTTTCATTATCAACTTGCTTTTGCCCAAAGAAGTTACCGATTGGGGCAGTCAAGAACCTGATAGGAAAACAATGGGGTCATTTACCTATACCATTTATATGGTTTTGATGACATTGGTGCATCATTTCTACCTGATTCTTTTAGAATGGTTGCAGTTTGGCGATTTCCTTTACTTCATTGGTAAGTTGACAGCAACAAGTTTACTGAGTATGTTGCTGTTTTTGGTAACGGATTTGCTGATTAGCAGAAATACAAGGACCCGTTAACTTTTGATTTCTTTAATTTTGCAGGGGAACCCATTATTATCATGCCTGCAATTTACCAAACCAGACAGAATGTCATCCGCATCATCATAGCAGTTTGCTTCCTGATTCTGGCTATCAGGTTGGTATTCTTGCAGCTGGCATCTTCACGGTACGATTTGCTGGCCATGGATAATGCCGTAAGTAAAAGCATCATATACCCTGAACGGGGAATCATCTTCGACAGAAACGGTAAGTCAATTCTCGAAAACACCAAAACCTATGACCTGATGGTACAGCCCAACCTATTGAAAGGGCTTGATACAGCTGGCTTGTGCCAGATTTTGGGAATTGATTCAGTCGGCTTTCACGAACGGGTTATCGCCGCCATCATCAGAAATGGCCGATATAGGCCTACTGTTTTTGAACAGTCTCTTAACACAGAAACATTTGTCAAGTTGCAGGAAAACATATTCCGGTTCGAGCCGGGATTTTTTCTCCAGGAACGTCCGATCCGGTCTTATCCGTTCAAAGCGGCAGCCCATATTTTGGGGTATGTTGGTGAGGTTGATTCGAATATCCTCAGAAGAACCAATTATTTCTATCAGATGGGTGACTACATGGGGCTGAGCGGATTGGAGCGCTCCTATGAGCCTGTGCTCATGGGGAAACGAGGTGTTAGGTTTCAGGTCAAGGACAACAAAAATAGGATAGTGGGCATGTATGAGGGTGGTAGATTTGACTCGCTCGCCAAAGCAGGCAGAAACCTGAGAACCCATGTGGATATTGATGTGCAGGTTTTGGCTGAAAGGCTGCTCAAAAATAAGCTGGGTGCAATTGTTGCCATAGAACCCCAAACCGGCGGCATCATCGCCATGGCAAGCGGACCAACCTATGACCCCAATCTGTTGACTGGCAGTTTGCGCAAAAGCAATTTTTCCTGGATGTTGCGCGATACTGCACGTCCCCTCTTCAACAGGGCAATCAAGGGACAGTATCCACCAGGGTCAACCATCAAACCCATGGGAGCCTTGATTGCGCTGGACGAGGGTGTAATCACGCCTGAATATGGAATCAATTGCAGTGGAGCATACTTTGGTTGCCGCAGACCCATCAAATGCACACACACATATGCTGGTCACGCAGGCAACCTGCGGGTGGCGTTGGCCAACTCGTGCAACAGTTATTTTTCGCACATATACAGATTGGCAATAGACAATCCCAAAATTCCCGGAGGACCAGATAAAGGGTACTACAAATGGCAACAGTATATGAATTCCTTCGGCATGGGGGTAAAGCTGGGTGTGGACCTGCCCAGTGAAGACAAGGGGTTGATTGCCGATACCGGATTTTACAATCGTTTATACAATCGAAACTGGAGTTCTTGTACCAATGTGTTCTTGGGTATCGGACAGGGAGAAATGACTGCCACGCCGCTACAGATGGCCAACCTGATGTGTATCATTGCCAACAAAGGGTATTATTACACGCCCCATTTTGTGAAAGAAATTGATGGGCAAACCGCTGCTGATACCATCCTGAAGCCATATAAGGTCAGGCACCAGGTTACCAACATTCCCGATACCATTTACCGTATAGTACAGTTGGGGATGCAAGACGTTATTGAAAATGGTACCGGTAGGATTGCCCGCATCAATGGGGTGTCAGTGGCGGGCAAAACGGGGACTGCAGAGAATTATGGGGTGATATACGGCAGGAGGCAGAAGTTGGACGATCATTCCTGGTTTGTTTGTTTTGCGCCCATTGAGAATCCAAAGATTGCTGTTGCCGTAATTGTTGAGAATGGCGGATTTGGTGCAACCTGGGCCGGGCCAATGGCCAGCCTTATAATGGAGCAATACCTGAAGGATTCACTTTCAGCTAACCGGATGTTGGAAGTGGAACGCATAGAACAGGAGGAAATCATTCTTCCAATCGTCAGACAAAAAAGGAACAGGCTGGATTCCCTCCGCAGGGAGCGCATGAAGAAGCTGGTCATGCGCGCCAACGCACAAGCCTGGCCAATCCAAAACAATCAACGGCAAAGAAAACAAGCCATCCTGCTACCTCACCTTGTTGCCATCAAACCTGATCATGAGGAACAATTCATTTGAAATATCCAAAGGGATAGACTGGTCAGTAGTAGTGGTATATGCCTTGCTGGTCATTACCGGCATAGCGAGCATCTTTGCCACTACCTACCGCAATGAGGAACTGCTGAGTGGATTTCTGTCGCTGTCAACGGATTACAGCAGACAGGTTCTGTATTTTTTTATTTGTATTGTGTTGGCCATTTTCATCCTGCTGACCGACAGTAAATTTTTTACTGCAACAGCCAACATTTTTTATATCATTGGCATCATTCTTTTACTGCTGGTTTTCCCCTTTCATACTGATATCAAAGGGACAAAGTCCATCATCCGGTTTCCGGGATTCCAATTACAGCCAGCGGAATTATGCAAGATTTTTGTCAATCTTGCGCTGGCCAAGTACCTGTCTTCGCTGGATATGGATTTCAAAAAACTGCGTTCGCAATTGCTGGCATCACTTTTCATCCTGGTTCCTGCCATATTGGCCATCCTGCAAAGTGAGACCGGTTTGGCACTTGTGTATCTTTCTTTTTTCCTGGTCATGTACCGGGAAGGCATGTCTTCTACAGTGCTGTTTGTGGGTTTTTCATTGGCATTGTTGGTTGTTCTGACGTTGTTGGTTGACCGTGACCTCTTGGCTATCATCCTGACTGTTTTGGCCTTGTTGGTGATTTTTTTGTTGCGGCGCCAGTTTCGGAGAAACAGGTCCCTGTTCTTCCTGATCATTGCTGTATGGGCCATTTTTGTTGGATTGCAGCGTTTCGCCGTGCCTTATTTCTTCGGGCAGGTTCTGAAGCCCTACCAGGTGCAACGCATCTACGCCACCGTGGGTAAGGATTTTGAGGTGGATACAGAAACCATGACTGATGATGACATCCGAAAAATGGAAGAGAAGAAAAAAGCAGGAAACTACAATGTCAAGCAAAGTAAAATTGCTATAGGTTCTGGGGGATTCATAGGCAAAGGACTGATGAAGGGGACACAAACAAGATATGATTTTGTTCCTGAGCAGCGAACGGACTTCATCTTCTGCACCATCGGGGAGAGTTACGGGTTTGTTGGCAGCATGGTTCTTCTGGGGTTGTATTTGTTCCTCTTATTTAGAATCATCGGTATTGCCGAACGGCAACGCAGCACATTCAGTAGGGCGTATGCTTATGGTGTTGCATCAGTATTCTTTTTCCATGTTTTTGTCAACATAGGTATGACAATTGGTATTGTGCCAGTTATTGGTATACCCCTGCCATTCATGAGTTATGGCGGAACGGCACTCCTCACATACACCATTATGCTATTTATTCTGTTGCGGTTGGACGCAGACCGGCAAATGATTCTGCGATAAATTGAGATCCATGAAAATAATGCCTTTGTCTGAAGGGAGTTTTACCATTGACCATACCAAAGTTTTTGTGCCATTTGATAAGGCAAAAGATGATTTGCAGCAACGTTCCAGGGGGAGCCTGCTTGTGGAGATCCAGCCATTTTTGGTGGAAACGTCCAAAGATTTGATATTGTTGGATACCGGTCTCGGCTTTGCCTGCCATGGTGTGCTGCAATTGTTCCAGCGCATTGATGAGTTGGGATATGCTCCTGCTGATGTAACGAAAGTATTGATGAGCCACCTGCATCGTGATCATGCCGGAGGCATTGCCTTCAAAGATGATTATTCGGGTTCATATCATTTGTCGTTTCCCAATGCCACTTATTATATCCAACGTGATGAACTGCACCATGCCTTATATGGTGGAAGCGGATCCTATGATCCCGCAGGCATCAATATTTTGGAGGGTAATGAGAAAGTGGTTTTGTTAGGTGACAAGGGTACGATTGACGGATACATTGATCATGAATTAACCTCAGGACACTCCTTGTATCATCAGGCATTTTGGATCAAAGATGCAGGGGAGGTATTGTTTTTTGGCGGAGATGAGGCACCTCAGTTGCAGCAAATGAAGACACGCTTTGTTGCGAAGTATGATCAGGATGGGAAAAAAGCAATGGCATTGCGCCAAGCCTGGTGGGAGCAAGGTCAGGCAGAGGGTTGGACTTTTGTATTTTACCATGATATCAACACGCCAACGGTTACATTTAGGTAATTGATGTTGCCCCCCCTATAAAAAAAGAGGCCAGCTCTAGAGAGAGCCAGCCGTTGCTAACCTATGAAAAACACCGAGTTAAAATTACATTATTAAATTTTATAATCAAAACCCTTTTTTTCGGGGTTCCATTTGTTTTTTCTCAGTCTGCCTTTTTTGGAATTCTCTTCTTACAAGTGATTTGAACTCCTCTTCCGCACCAAATACTTTATTGGCCCTCTCCTGATTCATCACTTTAGAAAAATCATCCCTATATTTCTTTCTGATATCCAATGTTTTCTGTTGTTTTTCCAGGTGATCGCCAATCTTTTTTTCAGCAGCAACAGATTTCAGTTCGTTGCGGTATTGGTTGAAAACAGGCCAAAACTTTTGTGCCTCATCTGGCGACAGATTTAATTCTTTGGTGATGAAAGCCATTTCCATCGCCTGAATTTTTTTGATTTCTGTCAGCCTGTTATCGCGTTGTAAGCGCTGATCCTGACCCTGGGACGCAAGGGCATTAAGGGTGAGCAGCATAACAAGGATTTCTTTTTTCATAACAATTCGATTATAATTCATTATTCCATTATTCCACTT
>JBDLUN010000247.1:0-18952 GCA_039805245.1 Bacteroidota bacterium | reverse complement strand
AGCCATTGCTGCTGCTGGATATGATACTGAGGCCTATACAGCCCCCAGTGAGGTTTACAGCAAATTGCATGGCTGCTGCCAATATGAGCGTAAAGCCGACCAGTTGCCAGCAAAAGAACCTACAAAAAAATAGCAAACCATTTTAATGATTGGGGCTGTTTGAAAAAGCAGCCCCTCAATTCTATTGAGGTATGAAAAAAATCATCATATGTTTTATTTTGGTGACTTCTTCCTTGTTAGGTAGAAGTCAGATTTCTGGTGCCACACTGCAGGCAAGTGGACTTACCTGTGCCTTGTGCGCTAAATCCATTTTTACAAACCTCTCATCTTTGTCTTTTGTAGAAAATGTAGATACGGATTTAAATGCTTCTTCATTTTTGATAACCTTTAAAAAGGGTCAACAGATCAATCCGGATTTGCTCAAAAAAAAGGTTGAGGATGCAGGATTCTCAGTTTCCAATCTATTGTTGGATTTCAATGCAGATAATCTGATCGTCAATCCTGATGTTTTATTGAATATTGGTGACATACACTATCACCTTGTCAACAGTAAAGGAAAAGTATTAAACGGATTGGTAAAATTGCAAGTCATAGACAAAGGTTATGTTGGCATAAAAGAAAACAAAAAGCTCTTGACATCTGTGAAACAAGCCTGTTATCAAACAGCAGATGTTGCTGATTGTCCCAATCCTGGAACCTCCAAATCCATTCCATCATTTCATGTTCTTGTAAAATGAGTATAAATAAAATCAATATCATTTTTCTTGGTATAGTTTTTTCTTATCAAACTGTGGTTGCACAGGAGTTGTATGTCTATAGTGATCCTGCTTCTAATGTCCCTGCGAAATCAATTAACCTGAAATATGGTGGCAAGATTGTAAAGGAATCCTATGACGGTCACAGGCATTGGGGCACCCGACATATGTTAGAGTCAGCTTTCGGTCTGAATAAATCATTGATGGTAAGACCCTCCGTTACTTTTTCAAACATGTATAAAATTTATCCTGACAGGCAATTGAACTTTGAGTCATTAGGCATTTATGCCAAATGGAGGTTTTTGTCTGTAGATGAAATACATCGGCATTTCAGGGCAGCATTGTTTTTGAAAGGAGTATACAGTTCAAATGATTTGCTGTATGATGAATTGACGGGAGAAGGCGACCAGTCTGCATTGCAGGCCGGATTGATCTTCACGCAACTGATCAATAAACTGGCAATATCATCCACACTCACCTGGAACGAAGTGCTCGACGATGAACGTTGGTTGAAATATGCTGGCCCGAGAAATTTCGGATACCGAAGCTTCAATTATAGTCTTTCATCAGGATATTTATTGTTCCCACGGCAATACAAAGACTATAAACAAACCAATTTCAATGCTTACCTGGAAGTGATTGGCAGCAGCGGTATCGATAAGAAATATGATTTTTTGGATCTCGCACCTGCCCTGCAACTCATTTTCAACAGCAGCTCCAAATTGAATGTGGGTTACCGTTTCCAGGTATCTGGTAATGCCTTCAGGATGGCACAGACAGGCTTCAATATTTCTTTTGAACAGACATTTCTGAATACAATCAATAGAAAAATCAAATGATGAAGATCATCAAAAGTGTAATAATTTTTTTTGGTGGACTATTTGTCAAAAAGGAATGCTGTAAATAAGCATCAAACCAATATATTTTTCTCAAATTGCGTCCATGCTAAATGCGATCATCAGGTTTTCTGTCAGGAATAAATTGGTTGTTGGACTGTTTACACTAGCCTGGATCATTTGGGGCATTATCCAGCTGGTAAAATTGCCTGTTGATGCCTTGCCTGACATCACCTCCAATCAGGTACAGGTAATCACCGTTTCTCCTACTTTGGGTTCCTTGGAGGTAGAAAGGCTAATAACCTTTCCTATTGAGCAGGCTTCTTCCAATATTCCAGGAATTAAGGAAATTCGTTCAATATCGAGATTCGGGTTGTCTGTTGTAACCATTGTATTTGATGACGACAGGGATATATATTGGTGCCGTCAGCAAGTTACAGAACGCATGTCGATGGTTGTTGATGACATCCCGCGTGAAGCTGGTTCTCCTGAACTGGCTCCCGTTACAACCGGCTTGGGTGAAATTTACCAGTATGTTGTTAGGCCCCAAAAAGGGTATGAGCAGCAATACGATTTGACTGAATTGAGGACCATTCAGGATTGGATAATCAGGCGACAATTGTTGGGGACACCTGGAGTTGCAGATGTCAGCAGTTTTGGCGGTAAGTTGAAGCAATACGAAGTGGCGCTAGATCCGTCCAAAATGAAATCCATCGGTATTTCTTTGGATCAGGTTTTCACCGCACTTGAAAAAAATAACCAGAACTCTGGTGCTGCATATATAGAAAAAGGACCTGAATTGCTGTTTGTTCGCACCGAGGGGCTTACCCAAAGTATCGCTGAAATCGGTGACATATTCGTAGCTAATTCCGGATCTGGAACCCCCGTATACATCAGGGACCTGGCCGAGGTGAGGATCGGTAGCCCTATCCGTTATGGTGCTTTAACTTTCAAAGACCAGGGTGAAGTTGCTGGTGCGGTGGTGTTGATGTTGAAGGGGGAAAATGCATCAACTGTTATTGCCGGTATTGAAAAAAGGATGGAACAAATCCGCAAATCCCTTCCCGAAGGGGTTGAAGTGGAGGTATTCTTAAATAGGACCAAGATGGTCAACCGTACACTCAGTACGGTTAAAACTAATTTACTCGAAGGTGCAATCATTGTGTTGTTGATTTTGGTGTTCTTCCTGAGCAATCTGCGTGCCGGGTTGATTGTGGCATCGGTTATTCCATTGGCCATGCTTTTTGCTGTAGGCATGATGAACCTTTTTGGTGTTTCAGGAAACCTGATGAGTCTGGGAGCATTGGATTTCGGGTTGATAGTGGATGGGGCGGTAATCATTGTTGAAGCGGTGTTGCATCGGCTTCATAACCACAAACACGAGGGCTTGGTACTAAGACCAGCACAAATGGATACTGCGGTAGAACAATCTGCCGGAAGGATGATGGGGGCAGCAGTTTTTGGACAAATCATCATCCTCATCGTGTATATTCCGATTCTCAGCCTGACCGGAATCGAAGGGAAGATGTTCAAACCTATGGCCCAAACGGTTTCATTTGCGCTGATCGGTGCTTTCATCCTGTCCCTTACCTATGTTCCGATGATGACGAGTCTTGGATTGAGTAAAAAGCTTAAACACCATGATACCTTTTCCGACAAAATGATGATGCGCCTGGAAAAAGGGTTGAGATCAGTATTGTCAAGGTTCCTTTTACACCCCGCAAAGGTCATCACCGCATCAGTGGTATTGTTGGTTATTTCTTTATTTGTGGCATCGCAGTTGGGGGGTGAATTTATTCCTGAATTGGAGGAGGGTGATTTTGCCATCGATGCGCGATTGATGACTGGAAGTACTTTGCAGGAAACAGTCGATGCCACCACGCAAGCGGTTCATGAGTTGCAAAAATTCCCGGAAGTCCAAAAGGTTGTTACGAGAATAGGTGCCAGTGAGATTCCTACAGATCCTATGCCCATTGAGATGACGGATATCATTGTGAACCTGAAAGATAAAAAAGAATGGACCAGCGCCGAAAGCTATGATGAACTGGCTAATAAAATGAGTGTAGCACTTGGAAAGGTCCCAGGGTTGACTGGTGGGTTCCAATACCCAGTACAAATGCGATTCAATGAACTGATCGCGGGAGCGAAACAGGATGTGGTATGCAAAATTTATGGTGAAAATCTCGATACGCTTGCCCATTATGCAGCTCAGTTTGAAGAGGTAATCAAACAGGTTGAAGGGGCAAAGGATGTATTTGCCGAAAGGGTAACCGGGCTACCACAGGTTGTTATCCGTTATAAAAAGAACGCAATTGCCGCCTATGGATTGAACATTACGGATGTAAACAGGTTGGTCAGAACATCTTTAGCAGGTGAAACTGCAGGACAGATCTATGAAAATGAACGCAGGTTTGATTTGGTGATGCGCCTCAAGGAGCAGAGCAGAAATGATCTAGAAGATATTGGTGCACTGACCATTACCAATGCACAAGGGCTTAATGTACCCTTATCCCAGGTGGCCGATATCGTTATTGAGGAGGGGCCCAACCAAATTCAAAGGGAAGATGCCAAACGCAGGATTACAGTGGCATTCAATGTGCGCGACAAGGATATCCAAACAGTTGTTGAAGAGGTCCAACAAAAGGTAGATAAGGCAATCAAATTGCCTGCCGGTTATTATGTCAATTACGGGGGACAATTTGAAAACCTTACCGAAGCCAAGAACAGATTGATGATAGCCGTTCCCATCGCCTTGCTATTGATTCTACTGATTCTGTATTTTTCTTTTGGCTCTATGAAATATGGGTTGTTGATTTATACGGCCATCCCCTTGTCTGCCATAGGGGGAATTCTATTGTTGTGGTTGAGGGACTTGCCATTCAGCATTTCAGCCGGAGTTGGCTTTATTGCCTTATTTGGTGTAGCTGTTTTGAATGGTATTGTTTTGATCAATGAATTCAACCGATTGAAATCAGAAACAACATTGGAGATGTTTGAGCTTGTCATCCAAGGTACCATGACGAGATTAAGACCGGTGCTGATGACGGCTGCAGTGGCCTCATTGGGATTCCTTCCCATGGCATTGAGCACAAGCTCCGGAGCAGAAGTTCAGAGGCCTTTGGCGACAGTGGTCATTGGTGGGCTCATTTCTGCAACGTTATTGACTTTATTGGTGCTACCGGTACTCTATGTATGGGTGGAAAGGCGGAACAAAATCAACAAAAAGGTACCTCTTGTCTTATTGATATTGATTGCTTCATTCGATGGCATTGCACAGGAAAATTCATCTGCGATCAATCAACAAACCGCTATTGCAAGAACTTATAGACAACTGCCAATCGATAGCATCTTGGCCATTGGAGAACGCAATGCATTATCCTTGCGCATGGCAGGCAAAGAAGTTGAGATCATGCGGATACTCGCCAAGAATCCTTACGAGATTGCCCCAACCAATGCTGGTATGGAATATGGCAACATCAACAGTGCGTTCAATGATACAAGGGTCTTCATCAATCAGGATTTTCAATTGCCGGCAGTATACAAACGCAAGCGAGCATACGCCAATGCAGGATTGGCAACAGCCAATGCGCGTGCTCTCCTGGAATTGGCTGAATTCCGACACGCCCTGAGGAATATTTGCATCCGCATCATGGACCTCAATAGACGGGAGGATATCATCAAAAGATTCATTTCAAGCCATGCTGAATGGAAACGGGTTGCTGAAGTTCAACTCAAAGCAGGCGATATCAATCAAAGTTCCTACCAATCCGTATTGTTGCAACTGCAACAGTTTTATTTCCAACGCACACAGCTGGATGCAGACAGATATTCTCTTGTGCAGCAACTCAATGTGTTACTCGGTACAAAAAATGACATTGCTCCCCAAACGGAATCGGTTCCAATCACTGATATCAAATTTGATATCATCAACAGTTCTCATCCGATGTTGCAGGCATCTGAGGCAAAAGTCAAGGAAAGTCTTGCAATGGTTGAATTGGAAAAAAACAGGCTTTTACCTGATTTGAATATTGGGTACAGCAATTTATCCATTAAGGGTTGGCAATCACCCGATGGCGTTTCCCAAAAGTATTATGGTACTGGAGACAGATTTGGAATTTTCCAATTGGGCCTTTCGGTTCCTTTGCTCAATGGTTCTGCCAAAGCAAAAGTGCAGGCTGCCCAATCCAATTACGAATTGGTTAATTTGGAAAGGGAACAAAAACAATTGCAATTGGAAAAACGTTGGTTGGATGTAAGCTACCGCTACAACAAAGCAAAAGAAGCATTTGATTATTACCAAAAAGAGGGCATTCCTACAGCCATCTCCATTGCTGAGCAAACCAGATTGCGTCTTCAATCAGGAGATATCAATTATGAGGAAAGGATAATGCTTGAAACGCAGCAATTGCAAGCTTTCACGGCACATGCAGATGCCATCCTGCAACTGCAATTGGCTCAGGCGGAATACCAATATCTCTCAGAAAAAAAATAATATGAAACAAGTTTATATATCCTGTTGCACTTTTTTGATTCTGCTGATGTCTTGCAATGAAAAGCAGTCTGATGCAGCGGCTACACCTGAAGAAACGGTTGTAAATGAAATCAAGCTTACTGCTGACCAATCAGCAGCACTTAAGCTTCAGCTGGGCAATCCCACAAACCAGGAAATGCATTCCTCCATCAAGGTGCAAGGGATAATCGACCTTCCTCCGCAGAATATGATATCAGTCAATTTCCCAATGGGTGGTTTTTTAAAGCAGACCAAACTCATTCCCGGAATGCACATTGCGAAAGGCGAGGTGATTGCTACAATTAGTGATCAGGCAATCATACAGTTGCAGCAGGATTATTTGTTGGCCAAAGCCAAGTTGGATTTACTTAGACTTGAATTGTCCCGACAACAAGATATGAAAGATGCCCGTGCAGGCGTTTCCAGAAACTTTCAGCAAACGGAAGCAGATGTAAAAATGCAGACCATAACCATACGGGGAATGCATGAAAAATTGAAGCTGATCGGTATTGACCCGATAACTTTGAATGAATCAAACCTGAGTGGAGATGTATTGTTGAAATCACCGATCAATGGTTATGTGTCCAAGGTCAATGTCAATACAGGCAAATATATTCAGCCAACCGAAACGATTTTTGAACTCATTGATCCTGAAGATATTCATGTTGCACTGACGATTTTTGAAAAAGACCTTGCTGCAGTTCGCAAGGGCGCCTTGGTGGATGTTCGGCTTCCCAACAACCCCGGACGGTCATATGCTGCAGAAATCATTTTGGTCAACAAGGATATTGAGGAGAATAGGACGGCTACCGCGCACTGCCATTTTAAGGAGCATGCAAAAGACCTTTTACCGGGTATGCTGGTAGATGCCGAGATTGCAGTTGACAACAAGCAGTCATCAGTGCTACCAGACGGTGCTTTGGTGCGATACGGCAATCAGCAATTTGTATTTGTCATGCAACAGCAAAACTTGGTGCAAATGCTTCCGGTTAAAACGGGGATTTCCGCAGCAGGCAATACCGAGATTATCAGTGGACTTGAAAAAATCACTCCCGGAACAGTTGTATTGAATAACGCCTATAAGCTGCTGGGGATTCTAAAAAACAGTGGGGAAGAATAATCCTCATTTATCTGTAATCTTCCCTAACCGGATTGAAGACATCAATCAGGACGCAATCCGTCAAGGCTTTCGCACCATGTGGCGTGTTGGAAGGGATTACCTGTATGACTCCAGGTTCGAGCATAACAACTTCTTCTCCGATTTTCATTTCAAGTTTGCCTTCCAACATGATGGTTATCTGTTCATGCGGATGTTGGTGAACGGATAGGTCGCTTCCGGCCTTGATGCTTACCCAACCGGCAGTCATATTCACTCCGTGAACGTATTGGCCTTCAATACCTGCTGTCAATGTCTTTTTCCTGATCTCATTCAAATGTGGCATATGGTCTGTTATTGTTCAAAATAAGCAATGCTTCCTCCAACCCAACTTTTATTGTGGTTGTAGCGTGTACCAATCATTTTCCCTTTGCTTAATCTGGCAAGATTAGTTACGGGGATTGGCCTTTTACTTCCTCGCTCCCAAACATACATGATTCTGATTTCAACCTTGGCCGGTATGTCTGGCGTTTCAATGCAATCTGCATATTTCATTTTGCGTTGCAGGATCCAATTCTCAGGATCTTGAATCGAAGTAATATCTTCAGATGAAATGTCTATCACAACACCTTGGCCGGCAAATGAAAACAAGGGCTTCAAAACGAAATTTTCCAAATCGGTAGGCAGTACCTTGAGATCACTTAAGAATCTGGATTCCGGAATCAACGGGTGCTCCAACAGTGGCATCGTGAATTTGGAGATGCGGTAAAACCAATTTGGATGAGGTATCCATTCAACATCCCAGTCCCCAGTCATATCGAAATCAATTGTCATGTCTTTGTTGACACGCTTCAACTCATCGGCAATGACTCGGTTGTAGATCCTTTTTACTGGAGTTTTCACGCCATTGTTCTTATAGTATATATTCCTGCCTTCCGTGATCAATGCTGAAATACATACGATAGGAATGTTGAGCAATTCAGCGGTACAATAAAAGTCTATTCTGGTTTTCTGCTCATGTGGCTTTATTTCAAGCAAAATCACATGCTCTGGTCGCTCGTCGCCTATTAAGGCATCACGCAAAATGTGGATGTATTGTTCCCTGTTGAGTCCGTTGAAAAATTGACTGAAGCCATCGGGGATAGGTAGTGTTTTTTCAAGTAGGGGCGGAAAAAAAGATTGAAATCCAAACAGGGTTGGAAAGCCCTGCATTTCTATCAATGCTGGCTGCAGTTCGCCTGACTCATTTTCACAAATGCCGAAATCAAAAGCGATAAACTGGCAATTGGTTTCTTTTTGTCTAACCCTTTCCCCGGGAGGTATCGCTCGATCGGTAAGTTGTATGAAATCCGGAGCCATCACACTGTCGATGATGTATTCGCAGGTTTCAATCATTTGCTGCCCCATCTCTTTGCCTATAAATACAGGGGTTTCAGCAATTTTGAAATCCAAACTGCCGGGGAAATGTTTTTCAATGGCAGCAAGGAATTCGCGGTACTTTTCTTCAGTAAATGCATTGTTATATGAATCCCTTGCAGACTTGACCATTTCAATGGGGTTTAAGAGAGGCTGTAAGGATGAGTGATTTTGGCAATGGACTGTAAGATAAAATTGGGCAATATTTGACTGTAAGTCAAACTGATTTTATCCGGATCATTCAAGTGGTCAATCATAGATTGCCATTTGGCTTCACCATGGTTTTCAATCACATTCTTTTTTTTGTCGTCCTGCTGCAGATACATGCTCATACCTTGGGCATCCGCTTCCGGATGAAACTGTGTACCAACCATCCATGGGTTGAAGCGAATGGCCATCACAGCCCGCTCCAATTGCACATGGGGCCTTTCTTTTTCAAGACACAGCAGTTCTCCTCCCATTGACGCAATACGCAAACGGTCTGGTTGGATGACTTGGTAGTCACGACTGTCCACACCATAGAAAGGATTGTCCAAGCCTTCAAAAACAGGATCTATCCCTTCTGTATTGATATAATGAATAGGAAACACCCCAAATGCTGTAGATTTTCTTTTGGTTACCAGCCCTACATGGAAATATCTGCATGCCAGCTGAAATGAATGACAGATGAAAAAGGCAAATTTCTTGTTGAGGTGTTGTGGATTTTTATTCCAATTTTCCATCTGCTCCAACCAGTTGAAGTAGGCATCATCCCATGCTTCACCCTGGCTTTCCAAGGGGCTTCCCGGTCCCCCGGAGGAAATGTAAATATCATATTCCAGATCGGGGATTTCAATCGACTCCCTTACCTTAAATTCATCCCATTGCAATGCTACGCCCTGCACCGTCTGCAACTGATGCAATATACTTCTGATGCAACGCATACCTTCATTGGCATGTCCTGCATACAGGTCGAGTATCGCGATTTTTATGGCTCTCATGCCTCACAAAATTACACTAAAGTGAGCCAAGAAAGTTGGATTCGATCATCGTCATTACTTCTTGATGACTTTTGGTTTGATTGAAGTGTGCAAGTTGCCGGTCAGCACCAGTGCCTTTTTCCAGGATGGTGGGGATGGCGGCCAATGCCTCTCTGCATCCCAGTTCATCTACAACATCATCAATGAAGTCAAGGAGTTCCAAGATTAGTGATCGGGTATCCACCTCCTGTTCCTTGCCAAAATCGATGAGCTTGTCATCAATTCCATATCGCGAAGCACGCCATTTGTTTTCATTCACAAGCGCTCTAGGATAGATCATGAAATTGAGGTTGGCAGCCCTTAGCTTGAACAATTTGGCACAAATGCATTGGAACAAAGCCGCGAAACCAACGGTTTCATCTACTGTAAGAGGTACATCACATATCCTGAATTCAACAGTTCCATAGAAGGGGTGCACGCGAAGGTCCCACCAGATTTTTTTGGCATTATCGATGCAGTTGGTCTTGATCAACAGATTCACATAGCTCTCGTAGGCACTGTAGCTGTCAAAATAATCGGGAATACCTGTTCGGGGAAATTTGTCAAATACCTTGGTACGGTAGGACTTGAATCCGGTATCCCGACCTTCCCAAAAGGGCGAATTGGTGCTGAGCGCAAACACATGAGGGAGGAAATACCTGGCTGAATTGGCAATGTGTATGGCCATCTCACGGGAGGGCATACCCACGTGCACATGCAAACCGAAAATGAGGTTGGACCTGGCAGCGTCCTGCATTTCATTGACAATTTCCTGATACCGGATATGGTCTGTAATCAATTGTTTTCTCCAAGTGCTGAAAGGGTGCGTTCCAGCAGCACCAACACTGTATCCCAATGAATGGGCAATTCCCTGAATTGTTTTTCTCAAGTTGAAAATGTCATTTCTGGCATCCTCAACATTAGAACAGATGTCGGTTCCCACTTCCACAACCGCCTGGTGCATTTCGGCCTTTACCTTTTCACTGATGATTTTCTGGCCCTCAACAACAATCTTTTGTTCATGGCTGATCAACTCCTTGGTGGAGGGGTCTATTACCATGTATTCCTCTTCAATGCCGACGGTAAAAATTTTGTAGTTGATCATGTGTTTGGTGTTAGTTCGTTAAAGCAATGGTTCGCCCGCAGTGCTTTTCCGGATGTATTCTCCCCAGGTGAGGTTGTCTGTGTTATCGCGAATGTGCAAGGCCCTTTCAATGGCGTAGTTGGCTGAAGTTTCCACCACCCACTCAAAATTCTCTGCTCCTACACTCTGCAAATCTGCATCAGGTGCTGGGTTGCAGAAGTCAATCGCATAGGGGATGCCGTTTCGCACAGCCAGTTCAACCGTATTGAAATCATAGCCCAGGTAGCTGTTGATTTTAATGACAATTTCTTCCATGGTTTTCAATAGTTCTGCACTCGGCTGATGGGCTGCCACATAGCGCAAGTGATGTGGGTTTCTGGGCTCGTAAGGCATGATGCGGATATGCTTTCCGCCAATGCAATAGCATCTGTAGTATTCTTCAAAAACGATTTCCTCTTGGAGTAGCATGACCAGCTGACCGGTTTCGGCATGTCTTTCAAAAAAATCATCAATGTTCGCAAGCCGGTAAACATTTTTCCATCCCCCGCCGGCAAAGGGTTTCATATAGGCCGGAAAGCCAACATAATCGAACATCGCCTTCCAATCAAGTGGATAGGACAGGTTGGAAAATGACTCTGCAGTCGTATCGTCAGGCAGCTCTCTTGATGGGAGTATAACTGTTTTAGGTACTGGTACCCCGATTTTGGTGGCCAATGCATTGTTGAAGAATTTCTCGTCGGCACTCCACCAGAAGGGGTTGTTGATTATAGCCGTTCCGCTGATGGCTGCATTTTTCAAAAAAGCCCTGTAAAATGGCACATCCTGTGAAATGCGGTCAATGATGACATCATACCCACAGGGCTCGCCTTGAACCACTTTCTCAATTTTGAGCTGTTCGGCAATGACGCCTTTGATCTTCTTGCCATTGATGCGTTTGATGAGCGCTTCAGGAAATGATCGCTCTCTGCCATGTAATATGCCTATTTTTCTTTCCATTTGCAGCTGGATTAGGTTAACTGATGCTATAAAACCATACCGAATGTAAGCATTCAGCGTCGAATCAAAAAAACAACCGGCTTAAGCAGGGGATGTTTAATTTTGTCCTTTCGTTTAGCATCATGATCAGTGCACTCAATACTACTTTCATCAACTCAAGCTTCCTCCAAAGGACGGTAAAGGTGGATATTTTGTTTCCGAGGGTGTCAACCCAAAGGGAATCTTTCGAGGTTTTGCTTTTCAATGATGGTCAGGATCTGGAACGGATGGATTTTGCATCCATCTTCAACAGCCATGGGGATGTTTCAAGAAGGGTTATACCTGTTGGTATCCATGCAGGAAAGGATAGAAAACAGGAATATGGGGTAATCGGCCAACCTGATTACCTGAACAGGGGGGCAAAGGCTGACGCCTATACAGCATTTGTACTGCAGGAGCTGATTCCTGAACTGACCTTATTGACGGGAATCGAAGTTTTTGCAAAATATCACCTTGCTGGGTTTTCTTTGGGCGGACTCATGGCGGTGGATATGGCGCTCAGCCATCCACAGCTTTTCCATTCAGCTGCTGCCTTCAGTGGGGCATTCTGGTGGCGGTCCAAAGCATTGGATGCCGGTTACGTGGAGGCTACAGACCGCATACTGCATGCAAAAGTCAGAAGCCTTCAGGCAAAAGCGGGCCAACAATTTTTCTTCCAAACCGGAAAATTGGATGAAGCGGCAGACCGCAACAATAATGGCATCATCGATTCAATAGACGATACCCTGGATCTTATTCGTGAGCTGAAATCCATTGGCTTTCAAGATGACCAGCTGCATTATTTGGAATTGGAGGATGGTTGTCATGATTTGGATACCTGGCGCAGGGTCATGCCTCAATACCTCAACTGGTTGGTAACAGTATAAAAAAAGGCTGTCTTTGTTGAAAGACAGCCCTATATACCGGTAGGTAAAAATTTAGTTCACAGCAAATGATACCTTCAGGTTTTCCCAAAGGATATGCACCTTGCCTCCGGAAACTTCGTACTTCAGTACTTCATTGAAAGCAGATGATGCGCCGGATTTGACTTTCACACGCAATACATCCTCTTCCTGCTTGTAGCTGTAAGCACCCCATTGCTTGGGGTTTTTGTTGATGATGATGGTCCATTCGCCAGCTTCAGGGATAGTAAAGAGAGAGTATTTGCCTTTGGCAAGCGACTGGCCTTCAATTTTAACATCGGCATCAACCTCGAAAGTGGTTGCATCATTGGCTCCAGTACGCCATACTTTTCCGTAGGGAACCAATTCACCCCATATTTTTCTTCCTTTAACAGAAGGGGCACCGTAATTGATGGTGATGTTTGCATTTCCAGCCTTGCCGGTGGCGGTCATGGCAGGACTGGGTTTGGCATTCTGAGCGCATGCAGTTATCCCAAATGCGGATAAAGTCAGCAGCAGGGCAATGTTGAGGAATCTTTTCATGATTTTTCTTTTTAAAACGATTGAATTTGAAATTTGTTTCATCCCATGGATATTGCTCTTTTATAGAGCTGAATGGTATTTTCCAATCCCAAATATAAGGCATCGCAGATTAAAGCGTGCCCGATACTGACTTCATCCAATCCTGAAATGCTTTTTGCTAGAAAACCGAGGTTGTGCATATCCAAATCATGACCTGCGTTGATGCCCATTCCTGTAGAACGGGCCAGCTTTGCAGCTTCACGATAAGGTGCAACTGCCTTTTCCCTGTCTTGTGCAAAGTTTCTGGCATAAGCTTCCGTGTACAATTCAATCCTGTCGGTTCCGGTAGCAGCTGCTCCTTCCACCATGCGGAGGTCTGGGTCACAGAAAATGCTGGTCCGTATGCCTGCAGCTTTGAAGCGAGCAATCATTTTTTGGAGGTATTCCCGGTGTTGGATGGTATCCCAACCATGGTCAGAAGTCAGTTGTCCTTCACTATCCGGAACAAGGGTTACCTGGTCGGGTTTGACTTCCAACACCAGTTGCACAAATTTTTCTTCCCTGCAATTACCTTCAATATTGAATTCGGTGGTAATCGCTTCTTTCAGTGCCCTTACATCGGCATAGCGGATATGACGTTCATCCGGCCTGGGGTGTACAGTTATCCCTTCAGCACCAAAACGTTCAGCATCCAGGGCAACCTGTATGAGATCAGGATTGTTACCGCCCCTACTGTTGCGCAGGGTAGCGATTTTGTTGATATTGACGGAGAGTCTTGTCATAACACCTCAAACTGTTGAATTGTAAAATTAAGGTTATTTCATATGCCCAATAAAAAACCCGACCAATTGCAGTAGGTCGGGTTTGGAAATTGATTGTCTGGATTAATAACGGTAGTGTTCAGATTTGAACGGACCGCTCTTGGGTATACCGAGGTACTCTGCCTGTTCAACAGTGAGTTCGTCGAGTACAACGCCAATCTTGGACAAATGCAGCATGGCTACTTTTTCATCCAGGTGCTTTGGCAGCACGTAAACGTTCTTATCGTATTTGCTGTGGTTTGTCCACAATTCAATTTGCGCCAGCGTTTGGTTTGTAAATGAATTACTCATTACAAAGCTCGGATGACCGGTAGCACAACCGAGGTTTACCAGCCTGCCTTCAGCCAGGAGGATGATATCTTTCCCGTCCACATTATAGATATCCACCTGTGGCTTCACCGTATCCTTGGTGTCGCCATAATTGGTATTCAACCAGGCCACATCAATCTCAATATCAAAGTGACCGATATTGCACACAATAGCCTTGTCTTTCATCAGCTTGAAGTGAGCGCCAGTGATGAGGTCGCGGCAACCGGATGCAGTAACAATGATATCAGCTTCCTTTACGGCATCGATCATCCGCTTCACTTCAAAACCATCCATGGCAGCTTGCAAAGCACAAATCGGATCGATTTCCGTAACGATAACACGGCATCCGGCACCTGCCAAGGATGCAGCAGAACCTTTACCCACATCACCATAACCACCCACAACAGCTACCTTACCGGCAAGCATAACGTCTGTAGCACGGCGGATGGCATCAACAAGTGATTCCTTACAGCCGTATTTATTGTCAAATTTAGACTTGGTAACGGAGTCGTTGACGTTGATGGCTGGCATGGGCAATGTACCTTTGGCTACACGCTCATACAAACGGTGAACACCAGTAGTGGTTTCTTCAGAAATACCTTTTACATGCGGTACAAGTTCAGGGTATTTATCCAACACCATATTGGTAAGGTCTCCTCCATCATCGAGAATCATATTCAGCGGACGATCTTCACCACCGAAGAACAGGGTCTGCTCAATACACCAGTCGGCCTCTTCAATGCTTTGTCCCTTCCAGGCAAAAACACCGATTCCTGCAGCTGCAATGGCTGCCGCGGCATGGTCTTGTGTAGAGAAGATATTGCAGGAACTCCATTTTACTTCCGCACCAAGAGCAACAAGTGTTTCAATCAATACGGCAGTTTGGATGGTCATATGCAGACATCCTGCAACCCTTGCACCCTTGAGGGGCTGGCTTGCACCATATTCTTCGCGCAATGCCATGAGGCCTGGCATTTCAGCTTCAGCAAGTCTTATTTCTTTTCTTCCCCATTCTGCGAGGGTGATATCTTTGACTTTATACGGGAGGGCAAAATCCAATTGAGCCTGGGTGTTTGTTGACATAACTGTTTTAAATTTTGTGCAAAATTAATCGAACTGAAGGATATATTTCTGACTAAATTTATTGGTATTATAATAGGTCAGATATGAAGAAAATAAGCCTGGTACTGTCATTGCTCCTGGTTTTTGCAACCCTTAAAAAGGATGTGGAATGGCCTGAGTACCTCGGCGGACCGGATCGCAACCATTACTCAACCCTGAATCAGATCAATACCCAAAATGTTGGGCAATTGCAAAAAGCATGGGAATACCATACCGGCGACAGCAGCGGACAAATGCAATGCAATCCCATCATTGTCAATGGATTATTGTACGCCACTACGGCTTCACTTGAACTTTTTGCAGTAGATGCCGCTACCGGTAAGGAAAAATGGCGTTTCAAGAACACCCGGGAAAAGCATTGGTACAGCCAAAACAGGGGAGTGGTTTATTGGGAGCAGGGTCCTGACAAGCGCATCCTTTTCAGTGCAGGCAACTGGTTGTATTCCGTTGATGCCGAAACCGGTCAGCCTGTCACTTCATTTGGTGAGCAAGGTCGTGTAAACCTGAAAAGCGGTCTCGGCCCTCAATCGGAAAAGAAATTTGTAATCGCTGCTACGCCAGGAACGGTGTTCAAGAATCTGATTATCATGCCTTTGCGGCTGTCTGAAGGTAGTGACGCCGCACCCGGATACATCCAGGCATTTGACATCCCTTCCGGAAATCTGGTTTGGGTGTTCAAAACTATACCCGGCCCGGGTGAAGCCGGCTATGAAACCTGGGACCAAAATAATCACCTGAATGTTGAAGTAGGTGGAGCCAATTCCTGGGCAGGCATGAGTATCGATAGGCGCAGGGGGATTGTCTATGTGCCAACAGGTTCTGCCGCATTTGATTTTTATGGTGGTAACAGAAAAGGGGATAATCTCTTTGCCAACTCTTTGGTTGCCCTAGAAGCCGCCACCGGCAAGCGTATCTGGCATTATCAGTTGGTGCACCATGACGTATGGGACAGAGACCTGCCAGCTCCACCCAACCTGGTAACAGTGGTCAGGAATGGCAAAAAGGTTGATGCAGTAGCCCAGATCACCAAGCAGGGTTATGTATATGTTTTTGACCGTGAAACGGGCAAACCTTTGTTTGACATCAACGAAGTTGCTGTTCCTACAAACGGTGTTTCTGGTGAGTATCTTTCACCCACCCAACCCATCCCCGTAGCACCGGCACCATTTGCCCGGCAGGGTTTTCAGGAAAATGCTCTCAACCCATGGGCTGAAAATTTTGCAGAGCTGTCCGCCAAATTGAAAACATATAGAAAAGAGGTTTTTGCACCACCCTCCTTGGAAGGAACATTGATCCTGCCGGGCTTTGATGGTGGCGGAGAATGGGGGGGAGCTGCATTTGATCAGGAAAGCGGACTGCTTTATGTTAACTCCAATGAAGTACCCAAAATCACCAAACTTTCCGCTCCCAAAAAAGCGACTGTTGCCACCACTGGTAATGCCATCTACTTGCAGAATTGTGCGGTTTGTCACCGGGATGATTTGAGCGGACAACCGGCAGCAGGTTATCCTTCACTGCAAAACATTGCAGCCAAAAAGACCCGTAAAGAAATCATGGCTGTGGTCTCCAGTGGCAAAGGGATGATGCCAGGGTTTCCGCAACTCGATGAAAATCAAGTGGCTATGATCACTGACTACCTGCTTGGAACAGAAAAAAAGGAGGTAGGTGCCGTTACATCGAAATCATCCTTACCCTATACTTTTGACGGGTACACTAAATTCTTGGATATCAATGGCTATCCTGCCATAACGCCCCCTTGGGGCACCTTGACAGCTATCGATCTGAATACAGGCAAGCATGTCTGGAAACAGACCCTTGGCGTGTATAAAGAGCTTTTGGCTAAAGGGATACCCTCAACCGGAACTGAAAACTATGGTGGGGCGGTGGTGACCAAAGGTGGGCTCCTCTTTATAGCAGCCACAAGAGACGAAACCTTTCGGGCTTTTGACAAAAAAACAGGGAAATTGCTGTGGGAAACTGAGCTGCCTGCTTCCAGCTTCGCAACACCAAGCACCTATGAGGTGAATGGAAAACAGTATGTGGTATTAGCTTGCGGTGGCAATAAATTGGGAACGAAGAAAGGCGATAGTTATATTGCATTTTCTCTTCAATAATATGATTATCAGATGATTATGACTGTTTGCCAACATCGGATTATAGCTGTTACGGTTTTTTGTCTGGGATTCCTTTCTATGGCCATGGGGCAAAGATTTGGGGGCAATCCTAATGGGTTGAAATTCAAATCATTGCAGGGGAAATATGTGGATGTGCTTCATCCCGAAGAACAATCAGGTGCTGCCAAGCGGGTGCGGGAGCTGACAACATTGCTGGCTGCCGAAAAACAATACAGTTTGGGTGATGCAGTCAAGAAGATCCCCATCGTCTTGCAGACTTTGCCCCTGGTATCCAATGCGTACGTGGGACTCGGACCGTGGCGGTCTGAATTTTACCTCACACCATTGCAAAACGCCCTCCAATTGGGTTCCACGAGTTGGGTAGACAATTTGGCCGTCCATGAATACAGGCATGTTCAACAATACAGTAATTTCCGGCATGGTCTTTCCAAATTCGCTTACCTTTTGGCCGGTGAACAAGGGCAGGCATTGGCCAACGCAGCATCCATTCCCGATTGGTTTTTTGAAGGGGATGCGGTATTCACCGAAACTCGCTACTTGAATCAGGGCCGGGGGCGATTGCCTGCCTTCATGGATCCTTTCAGGTCTTTATGGCTTGCAAAAAGACAGTATCCTTTTCAAAAGCTGAGGAGCGGTTCTTTGAAGGATATCGTTCCTAATCATTATGAGCTGGGGTATCTCTTGGTGGCATACGGCTATGGCAGATTTGGTCAGGATTTTTGGGGTAAGGTCACCCAAGACGCTGCCCGTTTCAAAGGATTGGTGTATCCGTTCCAAAAAGCTGTCAAACGCCATAGTGGACTGCCATACAAAGCTTTTGTAAATCAGGCGATTGATTCATTCAGGTTGTCAGTGCCATCAGCTGATATTCCTGCCGGAATAAATGCAGTGACGCAAAACAGTGACCGGCTGGTAACCGATCACCTTTTTCCTGTTTGGGTGGGTGGGGATTCGATTTTGGCTTTGCAAAAAGCGTATAACGGATTGCCGCAATGGACAATCTACCACCATGGCAAGTCCATCCCATTGGGTGTCAAAGCCATTGGTATAGATGATTATTTCAATTACAAAAGGGGATATGTGGTGTATTCGGGATATAGTCCGGATACCCGCTGGAGCTGGAGAGAATACAGTGATGTCTATCTGTTTAACATATACAATAAATCAACCCGGCGGTTGACCCACCGGAAGAGATTCTTTTCACCGGATATGTCGCATACCGGTGAGCAGCTGACAGCTGTAGCGGTTGGCCCCGGGGGGAATTCCGAATTGGTTGTTTTTCCTGTTGACAAACCCCAACTAGAAAGGGTTTTGCCTAACGCGAAAGGTTATTTTTACAGTTACCCCCAATTCAGTGGTGACGATCAAACGCTTTTTGCCATTGCCAGAAAGCCGGACGGTAAATCGGGCATCGTCTCCATCAACCTTTCTG
>JBDLUN010000246.1:0-18970 GCA_039805245.1 Bacteroidota bacterium | reverse complement strand
CGTTCTCCCATTTTTTCAGGAACGAATTGTAATTGTCCGGCTGTTTGCAACGGCAGGATATTTTCCTTCAGGAAAGAGGCCTTTTCCCTTGCATTGGGCATTGTGGCGGCGTTCCAGTGTGCTTCACTACTCCAGTAGGTGGCCTTTGGGAATGTGGGTTTAAGTTCACCATTAATGTAGCTGACAGCGCCTCCGCAGTGGTCAAAATGCAAGTGTGTGAGAATTACATCGGTGATGTCTTCAACGCTAAAGCCTTTGGATTGGAGAGATCCCAGTAGGGTGTTTCCTCCAAAAGGATAGTAATGGCTGAAAAATTTTTCAGATTGTTTGTTGCCCATGCCGGTGTCGATGAGGATCTTCCTTTCACCATCCACCACGAGCATGCAACGCATACTCCATGGGCATAAATTATTTTCATCAGCCGGATTCAATTTGTTCCAGATTGTTTTGGGCACCACGCCGAACATGGCGCCGCCATCCAACCTGAAATTCTCCGTTTCAATTGAATAAACTTGCATACTTTTCTTTGGTTACAACTGCTTTGGTGTAGAGCAGCACAATGAAGCTAACGATGAAGAATACCATCAGCACGAGGATGGAGTTGCGCATGCTGCCGGTAAACTCTTCATTGTAGGCAAAGAGAAACAACCCCAATGTGAGTGCCAATTTTTCTGTTACATCATAGAAACTAAAAAATGAAGTAGTGTCGGTTGTGGCTGGGATGAGTTTGGAATAAGTGCTCCTGCTGATGGATTGTATACCCCCCATGACCAGACCTACGCAAGCGGCCAAAATATAAAACTCTGTTTGAGAGGTGATGAAGTATCCCCATATGCAGATGGCCACCCAAACGGTGATGGTGCCTAACATCGTGGGAAGGTTGCCGATTTTTTGTGACAGCTTACTCAAAAGCATGGCACCTAAGATAGCTACCAGTTGGATCAAGATGATGGTCAGAATCAATTTTGGTTCGTCTTCGTCACGTGGAAAAATCTCTTTTTTGCTATACCCTGCAGCTACAAGCATGATGGTCTGTACGCCCACGCTGAGGAAGAAAAAGGCAAAGAGGAAGCGTTTGAGCGCTGGGATGCCTTTGGCCTGTTTCCATACCTGTTGCAGCTCATGGAATCCGTTCAGCAGGATATGCTTCTTCATCGTTTTGTTTGATTCCGTATTGGATGGTAGCGCACGGAAAGTGATTTGAGCAAATCCCAACCACCATAACCCGACCAGTAAAAATGAAATTCGTGGACCCAATGTCTTGTCGCCATTGTCAATGCCAAAAAGCGCAGGCTGCAGGATGATTACAAAGCAAATCAATTGGAGCAACACACTGCCGATATATCCCATGGCAAAACCTCTGGCACTTACCCGATCCCTTTCTTCGGGCAATGCAATGTCTGGCAGATAGGAATTGTAAAATACCCAGCTGGTCCAGAATCCTAATGCTGCCAATGAAAAAATGATGATACCATATTCGAGCCGATCAGGGGTAAAGAAAAAGAGTGCCATGCAGGAAACAGATCCCATCAGGGTGAATGCGCGCATGAATGCTTTTTTATTGCCCCGATAATCGGCTATGGAAGACAGGATGGGAGACAGTATTGAAACCATCAGGAATACTGCTGCCAAAGCAAAATTCTGAAGTGCGGTATTGATGATGGGTATGCCAAAGAAATCAACATATGCGGGTTGTCCGGGAATGTCGCTGCTGGTAATGGCTACGTAATAAGCGGGAAAAATGGTTGAGGTGATGACCAGGTTGTAGGTACTGGCTCCCCAGTCGTACATAGACCAGGCCCGTTGGATTTTTTTGCGATTGTCATCCATAATCATAATCTTGAAAGTAAGGTATGAAAAAGGATTGTAAAAAAAATCAAAGCAATCCCATTCCGATCAGGATAATAAGCAGACTGCCCAATGCAATCCGATACCAGCCAAAAACCTTGAAGCCATTGTGCTGCAGGAATCGCAAGAGGAATCTGATGGCTAATAGTGCAACAACAAAGGCAACCAGACTGCCGAGCAAAAGCAAGAAAATCCCTTCTTGGTTTAAAACAGCAGGTTCGGTTTTCCAAATGTCATAGATGGACTTCACCGTGGCAGCCATCATGGTTGGAACGGCAAGAAAGAAGGAGAATTCAGCAGCCAAAGGCCTTGTCAGCTTTTGCTGCATGCCACCAATAATCGTTGCGGCACTTCTGCTCAAGCCGGGGAATACAACAGCCAAAACCTGGTAGAGACCAATGATCAGCGCTTTTTTGTTGCTGATATCCTGTTCTTCTTTTATTTCACTCCGGGTAAACCATTTGTCAGTAAAGAGTAGAATGATGCCTCCTGCCAGCATGACAATCGCGATGAAAAGCGGTGTTTCCAACACCCTGTCGATGTGTTTTTTGAGCAACGCTCCAAAGGCCAATGCCGGCAACACCGCAATCAAGAGTTTCAGATAGAAGCCCAACCTGCTGAGGTCGAAAAACTTTTTCCAATACAAGAGTACAACTGAAAAGATAGCCCCCAGTTGGATGACTACTTCAAAAAGTTTGGTAAATGGATCTTGCTGGATACCAAAAAAAGAGGAAGCCACAACCATATGACCGGTTGAGGAAACAGGCAGAAATTCAGTTATCCCTTCAATTATGGCAATGACAACGGCTTCAAAAGGTGACATGCCGTTTATTTGCTTTTTTTCATGATGGCATAAACTTCAATGAGTAGTCCCACCACTATCAGTATCGGGGCTACTGTGATTCTTGTTTTGCTGTACACTTCGTTAACATCAAAAACATTGGGGTCCTGGGTTTTACCGCCACTCATCAGCACGATGCCTGCAATGATCACGGCTACGCCGATGAGCATCCAGCGCAGGTTGTCTTTCCCAAAAAGTGTGTTGTTTTTTGCGTCCATATATGCGTTTTAATAAAGATCGTCGAGTTTCATTTTTAAGTACTTCATTACACTGCGGTGGGTGCTGATGAAGGTGATGCTGATGCCAATCAGGGTGAGTCCCAAAAAGAGCAGAGCCAGCATGGTATTGTCGCGCAGGGCTTTGATTTCCGGTAGCCACCAATTTTCTACACCGTAAATGATGACAAGTATACCGGCAATGGCAAGGCCTGCACTGATCAATCCGTTGATGACAGCTTTTGTGTCAAATGGTTTGGAAATGAACCAGCGTGTTGCACCAACCATCTGCATGGTTTTGATGAGGAACCTGTTGGAAAACATGGCCAGCTTGATAGTATTGTCTATCAGGATAATGACAATCAGTGCCAGTGTTCCAGCAAGTGCCAACAGAAAAAAACCTGCTTTCCGAACGATGTTATTAAGGTTGCTCACCACTGCGTCAGGATACTTCACCTCACTGATGATAAAGCTCTTTTTGATATCGGCCGTAATGGCATTGAGACTGTCTTTGTTGACATATTCAGGTTCAAGAAAAAAATCAATGCTGGCAGGTAGTGGGTTGTAGTCGAGCACTTTGTTCCAATCTTCATTGCCATCACCAATGAATTTGTCCCTCGCCATTTCCTTCGTTACATATTGTACGTTGCGGGCGTAAGGTCTGCTTTCAATGGCGGTTTTGACAGCATCAATTTCCTTTTGTGGACTTCCTTCACGGATGAATGCATTAACCTGGACACTCCCTTTAAAATAGCTTTCCAATTTGCTGGCATTGATCACCAGCCAACCCAACATCCCCAAGATGAACAGGACCAACGCCACGCCAAGAATGGCCATGAAGTAGGATGGTTTGCTGCGTTTCATTGAAGCTTTGCTTTGTGCTGCCATTTTTGCTGATTTATTACTTGCCGGAAGCCTATGGAACTTCAAAAATAGCAATTTTAAAGCGTTTCTGTATTTTTGCGTTTCCTATAACAAAGGTTAATTATTGCTCACCCCCAACAGAATCGGTTTTACATGGAATATGCATTCAGGGATATTGAACGGAAATGGCAGGACAATTGGAAGCAAAGCAATGCATATAAAGTGCATAATGAGAGCAGCAAACCCAAATATTATGTATTGGACATGTTCCCATACCCCAGCGGGGCAGGGTTGCATGTGGGGCACCCACTAGGTTATATCGCCAGTGATATTTTCAGCCGATACAAGCGGTTGAAGGGATTTAACGTCCTCCATCCCATGGGCTATGACTCTTTCGGACTTCCTGCAGAGCAATATGCCATTGAACATGGAATCCCACCGGCAGTTTCCACAGATGCCAATATCAACACTTTCCGGTCGCAGTTGGATAAAATTGGATTCTGTTACGATTGGGATCGTGAAGTGAGAACTTCCAGCCCAGATTATTACAAATGGACGCAGTGGATATTCTTGCAGTTGTTCGACAGCTGGTTCGACCGTCAGCATCAAAAGGCAAGACGCATAAGTGAGCTCGAAGCAATTTTTGGCAAGGAAGGAAATGTAAGCCATACCTGTCCGGGCGACCGCAAACTCCATTTCAATGCAGAAGCGTGGCAGGCTTATGATAATGTTCGTCAACAGGCTATCCTGATGCATTACAGGCTTGCCTATTGTGGGGTGGGAGAAGTCAATTGGTGTGAGGCATTGGGAACGGTACTGGCAAATGACGAGGTTATCAATGGGGTGAGTGAGCGGGGCGGTCATCCGGTGGTCAAGAAAAAATTGCGACAATGGTACCTGCGGATTACTGAGTATGCGGAGCGGCTGTTGGCAGGATTACAAACGGTGGATTTCAGCGACAGCATGAAGGAAATGCAATCCAACTGGATAGGCAAGAGCTTTGGTGCAGAAATTGATTTCAACCTGGTATCCGAGAATCAGCTTGCTGCCGGCAAGCAATTGCGTGTTTACACTACCCGTCCGGATACCATTTTTGGGGTTGATTTCATGGTCATTGCGCCTGAACTGGCGCTGGTACTGGAAATAACTACGTCAGCCCAAATGGATGCCGTAGGCCAGTACCTGGATTATGTGAACAGCAGGAGTGAGCGGGAGCGTATGGCAGAGAAGCGGATCAGTGGCGTATTCAGCGGGGCATACGTGCAGCATCCTTTTGAAGACAGACTGATTCCGGTATGGATCAGTGAATATGTCTTGGCCGGTTATGGAACGGGTGCCATCATGGCGGTGCCTTGTGGTGATGAGCGTGATTTCAAATTTGCCAAACATTTCGACATACCTGTCACCAATATCATTGGCGCTCATTTCAATGGTGAGGATGCCAACCCCACAAAGGATGCCGTATTGGAAAACAGTGGTTTCCTGAATGGGTTGTTGATGCGTGATGCTATTTTGGTAGCCATTGATAAATTGGAGGAGATGGGTATTGGCAAAAGACAAACCAATTACAAGATACGGGATGCGGCTTTCAGTCGCCAACGCTACTGGGGAGAACCCTTTCCGGTAATCTGGCACAATGAGACTGCTAAGACCCTGCCGGAGGCTGATTTGCCTGTTTTGTTGCCGGAATTGTCTGACCTGAAACCCGGACCGGATGCTCAGGGTCCGTTGGCCAACCTGCCCGATTGGGTGCAGAGCAATGGAGGCATTCGCGAAGTGAATACCATGCCGGGATATGCTGGCAGCAGCTGGTATTTCCTGCGGTATATGGATCCGGCAAACGGTCAGGAATTTTGCAGCAGGAAGGCAAGTGACTATTGGGGGCAGGTGGACTTGTATATTGGTGGAACAGAACATGCTGTAGGACATTTGCTGTACAGTAGGATGTGGTCAAAAGCCTTGTTTGATCTTGGTTATATCGGTTTCGATGAGCCTTTCAAGCGCCTGGTCAATCAGGGAAAAATCGGGGGTGATTCAAGGTTGGTTTATCGGATCAGGGGGACCAAACAGTTCGTTTCAGCAGGGTTCAAAAGTCAGTATGAAACGGATGAATTGCATGTGGATGTCAGTCTGGTGGATGGATTCAATCTCGATATGGAGGGATTCACAAAATGGAAACCAGATTTCGCCGATGCCACCTTTATTACTGAAGATGGTGTGTACAAATGTGGCAGCAGGCTCGAGAAAATGAGCAAGCGCTACTTCAATGTGGTCAATCCGGATGACATTGTTTCGCAATACGGTGCAGACACGTTCAGGATGTATGAAATGTTTTTGGGTCCTGTTGAACAAGACAAGCCCTGGGATACCAAAGGCATCGAAGGGGTGCACAGGTTCATCAAGAAATTCTGGAGGCTGTTTTTTGACGCTGAAAAGGGTGCTGTTTTCACCAACACTCCTGCGTCTGATGCCGCCTGGAAAGCCTTTTATCGCATGGTGAAAAAAGTTGAAGAGGATACATCCAAGTTTTCTTTCAATACCGCTGTGAGCGGCTTTATGATTGGTGTGAATGAACTCACAGACCTGAAATGCCATTCGCTGGAACTGCTTGAAAAGTTGTTGGTTGTATTGTCTCCTTATGCTCCACATATCACGGAAGAATTGTGGTCATGTATTGGCAAAGAAGGTTCTGTGCTGGAAGCTGAATACCCTGTAGTTCAAGTGCAATACCTTGTAGAATCGACCCGTGAATATCCCGTTGCCATCAATGGCAAGACCCGAACTACCATGAACCTGGATCTGGGCATTACACAAGATGAAGTCGAAAAACTGGTATTGGCTGATCAGGTCGTTATCAAATGGCTGGAAGGGAAGTCGCCTAAAAAGATAATTTATGTTAAAGGTAAAATGATCAATGTGGTCGTTTAGGCCGTAATGACTAAATTCACCTGAACATGAACCCCAATCTTGATCCAGTAGCGAAATCGGGAGGATCTCCTGATTTTGAATTTGAAAATACAATCAGACCCGGCAGCCTGGAAGATTTCTCAGGCCAGCCAGGCATTATAGAGAACCTGCGCATTTTCATTAAGGCAGCCCAAATGCGGTCTGAAGCTTTGGATCATGTGCTATTTCATGGCCCTCCAGGACTCGGCAAAACCACCTTGTCGAGGATTGTTGCCCGCGAAATGGGCGTCAGTATCAAGGAGACATCCGGACCGGTCATTGAAAAACCGGCTGACCTGGCTGGGCTCCTTACCAGCCTTCAGCTCAATGATGTACTTTTCATTGATGAAATCCACCGCTTGAGTACAGTGGTGGAGGAGTATCTTTATTCCGCCATGGAGGATTACAAGATCGATATCATGATCGACAGTGGTCCCAACGCCAAGACCATCCAGATCAACCTTAATCCTTTTACCCTGATAGGGGCAACCACCCGAAGCGGACTGCTTACGGCGCCATTATTGTCCAGGTTTGCCATCAAATCCCGTTTGGAGTATTATTCCAATGAAGTGCTGGAGCGGATTATCACCCGTTCTGCAGGTATCCTAAACACCAAGATAACCTCCGATTCCGCACGCGAAATTTCCCGGCGGAGTAGGGCAACACCACGTATTGCCAATGGCCTGCTCAAACGGGTTAGGGATTTTGCCCAAGTTTTGGGCAATGGCGTCATCAGCCTTGACATCACAAAACATGCGTTGAAAGCTTTGCATGTTGATGAGCATGGGCTTGATGAAATGGATAACAGGATTCTGGCCACCATCATCGATAAATTCAAAGGGGGACCTGTCGGACTTGGCACCATCGCTACTGCAGTGGGGGAAGAACCGGGAACTTTGGAAGATGTTTACGAGCCCTTTCTCATCCAAGAGGGTTTTCTGCAGCGTACCATGCGTGGAAGGGAAGTAACCCGCAAGGCTTACGACCACTTGGGCAGAACACCCTACAAATCAAATGAGAATCTCTTATTCTGATTTGGCAAAGACAGGGATTACTTGACAATCAGGCGGAAACCGTTGCCGTGGATGTTCACAATTTCAACATCCGGATCTTCTTTCAGGTATTTCCTCAATTTGGCAATATACACATCCATGCTGCGCCCATTGAAGTAGTTGTCATTACCCCAAATTTTCTTCAGCGCCATCTCCCTTTGGAGCAGGTCATTCTTGTACTCACTCAACATCTTGAGGAGATCATTTTCTTTAGGGGAAAGGGTAACCTTGCTGCCATTGAAAGACAATTCACGGAGTTTGGGGATGAAATGATATTTGCCCAATGTGTATTCCTGGTTTTCAGCCTCTTTGTGCTGTTCTTCATTTCTTTTCAGGATTGCCTTGATTTTGAAAAGCAATAATTCAGAGTCGAAGGGTTTGGTGATATAGTCGTCAGCACCCAATTTATAACCTTTGATTTGGTCTTCTTTCATGGATTTGGCAGACAGGAAAAACAAGGGGATGTCAGCATTGATATCCCTGATTTCCTCAGCGAGGGCAAATCCATCCATTTTCGGCATCATCACATCCAACAGGCAGATATCAAATTTTTCACGTTGAAATGCGGCAAGACCCAGTCTTCCATCCCTTTCCAATACCACATCAAAATCATTCAGTTCAAGAAAATTTTTTAAAACGATGCCCAAATTGGGATCATCTTCGCAAAGCAATATCCTTGGTTTTACAGGGGTCGACATATTATCTGGTTTTCAACAAATAAAATTATTAACTGCGACAAATCAGCCATCATGCCAATAAAATTTTGTTAAACAGGCATGAATTTTGAAATTTGCTGCTCTTTGACAACAAAAATACTGCCATGCACCTTACTTCAGACAATACTTTCAAAAAAATCATCATCATCGGAGATCGCGTGTTGATCAAACCCTCCAAACCGGATGAAAAGACGGCAAGCGGTTTGTATCTCCCCCCGGGTGTGCAGGAAAAGGAAAAGGTACAGCAGGGAGTGATCATCAAAACTGGTCCGGGTTTCGTCATCCCCATGCCCGTGGAAGATGAAGTATGGAAATCAGATGATGAAAAAGTTAAATACGTTCCCTTGCAGGCCAAGGAAGGGGACATGGCCATTTTCTTGGTTGGAGGTGCCACAGAAATTCAATATGAAGGATCGAAATATTACATTGTTCCCCAAAATGCTATCCTGATGCTTGAAAGGGAAGAAGATCTTTAACGGTAATCTGCACATAATCAACACATTGAAATATATCTTTTCAATTTCTACTGTGTTTACTTGCATTTTTTGTTAAAGTGTTTATTTTTACATCGGTTTTTCATAGGATATTGGATTTTAAACGGGCTGGATTTCTATCCTGGCCCTTTTTTTATTTTAGACCTATCCTACCCTTATTGTCCATGTTGATTCTTCCTTCATCTTTGAGGAATTGAAGCATGTCTTTTAATTCAGCATTATCCATATCCAATGCTTTGGATAGCTCTTCCATACTCAGTTTGTTGGCAAGGGCAGCTTCTAACTGCCGCATCAGGGTGTCCATATCCGTTTTTGCCTGTAATCTTTGACGCTTTTGACTGCATAGGTCACAAATCCCGCAATCGTTGATACCCTTATCACCAAAGTAGGCACCAATATATGCCGAACGACAGGCAGCCCCATTGATGTAACCAATCATTTTTTCGATTCTGGCTTCGTATGCGGCTTTCCTGGCAAGGTATTGGGTGTGGTTGACATTCAACTCATCTGTTTGGATTCTGCCTTGGAGGAAATTGATCTGCGGGTCTTGTTTCTGTGGGATGTATCTGATGGCGCCAGCCCGATGCAAAAAAAGGAGTTCTGTTTTTACTGCATTGATGTCTTTGTACAATTTCCAGGCAAGTTGTTTTTCGCTGATTCTCACAGGGTAGTCGAATATGCCGGCATAAGTTCTGAGGAGTGCTTTGATCAGGGGTTCATATTGTGGGAAATTGTTTTCCAATTCCTCCAAGTAGTGCTTGTCGCTTACAAATTGCACGGTGGAGGGCATGAAGACCATTTCCTGGTGGGAGATGATGTTTTCCTGTTTCAGGGCTTGCAGGCTGTAAACCACTTCGTTTAGGTTGATTTTAAATCTGCTGATGAACTCCTCCAAGTCAAAATCATAGGAAACGCCAACGCCTCCTCCAGTGGGAACTTGCAGAAAGTTTGCCAATGCGTGATATACCTTTCTGATAATCGACATGCTCGGATACCTGATGTCTGGTTGCAGCCTGAGTTCTGCCAATTCGCGTTCGTTATAGAGGAGGATGGCCTTTGCCGGCAAGCCATCCCGACCAGCCCTGCCGGCTTCCTGGTAGTAGTTTTCGAGGCAATCCGGAACATCAGCGTGCACCACAACGCGAACATCAGGCTTGTCGATGCCCATGCCAAAAGCATTGGTGCAAACCATCACCATGGTTTTGCCTGTTATCCAGGATTCCTGCCGCTCTTTCCGGGTATCCTGATCCAATCCGGCATGATAACAGTTACTGGAAATGCCATGCTGCTGTAGCAATTCACTCAACTCCCTCGTCTTTCTTCTGGAACGGCAGTAAACGATGCCCGTCCCTTTTTCTGTTTCCAGTATTTTGATGAGCTCGCCAATTTTGTTTTGACACATCAATACCTTGTAGGAAAGGTTTTTTCTGGTGAACGAAGTGGTAAACCTGGCCGGGTTGCGCATCTTGAGTTGACGGATGATGTCGGCTTGAACCTCAGGTGTTGCCGATGCAGTCAACGCCATCACCGGAATATGGGGCAGGGTTTCTTTGATACGGGCAATATGCAGATAAGCAGGTCTGAAATCATATCCCCATTGCGATATGCAATGGGATTCATCAACGGCCAGCATGCTGATGGGCAGGTGACGAAGTCTGTCGCGAAAGGCTCTGGTTTCAAGCCTTTCCGGGGAAACATACAGGAATTTCAATTCATCATTGACGCAGGCATCCAATACTTTTTCCGTTTCCTGCCAGGACATACCGGAAATGATTGCTGCTGCAGGTATATCCATGCCTTGCAACCGCTGCACCTGGTCTTCCATCAATGCTATCAAGGGTGATATGACGAGGCAACATCCATCCAAAGCCATTGCCGGTACCTGAAAGCAAACAGATTTGCCGCCACCGGTAGGCAGGATGGCAAGGGTGTCCTTCCCCTCCAGCACTGCCTGGATGATCTCTTCCTGTGCAGGTCTGAAGGCATTATGGCCCCAGTATTGTTGCAATATGTTGAGCGGGTTGGTCACAAACCGGTTCTCAAACAACTTTTTTGAAGAAGAGACGGACGGAATTGATGGCCAGTACCACATCACTCATGCCCATGACCAGGGCACCAAAAGTAGGTGTCAGAAAGCCGAATGCCGCAATCGGGATGGCAATCACATTGTAGAAGAAGGCCCAGAACAGGTTCTGCTTGATGGTGATGTACGTGTTTTTACCCAAGCCAAGGGCCAGTGGCAATTTCTTGATGCCGGAGTTCATCAGCACCACCTGGGCACTCTGGATGGCCAGTTGTGAAGCTTCACTGAGCGAAATGCCAATAGTTGCTTTGGCGAGTGCAGGAGCATCATTGATGCCATCTCCCACCATGGCGGTGGGGGTAGCCGCATTGAGGGAAGTGATGATGTCCAGTTTCTCCTCGGGGGTTTTTTCGGCAATCACTTCATCAATGCCCAATTCAGCTGCTATCAGATCACACTTTTCCTGCCTGTCGCCACTCAGTAATATGGTTTTGAGATTTTTGCTTTTCAGGTAGCTGATGATTTCTTTGGATTCCTCTCTGATCTCATCCTGCACATCAATCCATCCAATGGGCTTATCGTTGCGGAGCAAGTAAACATTGTGCCCGGCAGGTGCTCCGGTTTCAGCAACCAATTTGTAGGATCCTGCCCAAAAGGTATTTCCCTCTTTATCGATTCCTTTCATGCCCAATCCCTTAACCTCTTCAATTTTTTCCCAGCGGATTTCCTCTTTGAGTTTGAATGCCGCAGATATGCATTGCGCGATGGGATGATTGGAGTATTTTTCAAGAGAGTAGACGATTTTTTTCCATTCCGTTTCTTCAAGGCCACCGGTATCATGGCTGGACAAGGTGAAGGCCCCAGTGGTGAGCGTACCTGTTTTATCGAAAACAACCTGCCTGATGGTTCTGAAGTTTTCGAGGCTGGTGGCATTGCGGAAGAGGATTCCTGATCTTGCCGCCCTGCCCAAACCTACGGCGATGGCTGCAGGCGTTGCGAGCCCCATGGCACAGGGGCATGCAATCACGAGTACTGCAATACTGCGCATGAGTGCATCCGTAAAAGTGTCGATGACAAAAAAGTTTACGGTAAAGGTGATGACTGCAATGCCCACCACCAACGGTACGAAAATGGCACTGATTTTATCGGCGAGGTGCTGGATGGGTGGTTTTTCCCCTTGCGCTTGTTTGACCAATTGCAGGATACCGGCCAACACGGTGTCATTTCCCGTTGCCGTTACTTGAGCTTTTACCGATCCCGATTCCAGAACACTGCCACCCACAATCTTATCTTTAGCCTGGCGGTGAATAGGAATGCTTTCACCCGTGAGCAGGGATTCGTTGACATGGGCATCTCCCCAGAGTATTTTGGCATCGATGGGTACTTGTTCACCACTTCTGATGAGGATCAAATCGCCCACTTTCAGTTGGGTGTTTTCAATGGGGAAAATGATTTCCTGGTGGTTCTCATCAAAGGCAATCATGTTGGCCATCACTTTCTGTGATTTCATGAGGGCCTTCAGTGCCCGTTGGGTGGATTGCATGGAACTGTCTTCCAGATAGTTGCCGAAGAAGACCAAAGTGATGATGGTTGCAGCTGTTTCGTAAAACAGGAATTCTTCTCCTCGCCCAATCAGGGTTCCTGTGAGGCTGTAAAAGAAAGCCGCCGAGGAGCCAAGTGCCACCAATACATTCATATTGGGCATTTTGTTCTTTAGGCTGATGATGGCGCTTTTGCCGAAAAACGACATCCCCACAACATATACCGGAATGCAAAGTGCCAGTTGGATATATGGGTTCATGAGCCAGTGGATATGGATCCAAGACTCCAGCATGTGCAACATGAGCACCAGTGTAAAGGGCAGGCAGAACAACAGCTTTTGGGTTTGGCTGTGGAGGAATCCCGGTTTGGGTACTGCTTCCGTGGAATTGTTTTCGACCACATGGTAGCCCAATCCCTGTATCCCCTTGATCAATTCCTTTATAGGAGCACCTTCCACCGCTTCAAATGTCACTTCAGCATCCAGTGGGTTCACCCGAATCTGCTGCATGCCCTGCTTGTCGAGGTATTTGTTGATGGTCAACGCACAATTGGCGCAGGTCATCCCTTCAACTTTCCATTGAATGCTCTCCATTCTACGAATTTACTGATTAAATTATCTTCGTGTTCATGATCATGATGGATATTACTTACGTAAAGCAGGATATCGCAGCAACTGCAGCAAAGTTGGCATCGCTTGTGGGCGATTTCAAGGTACTCACCTTTGAGGGTGAGTTGGGGGCAGGTAAAACAACCTTAATTGCTGCCTTATGTCGATTTTGGGGGGTACAGGGCCCTGTGGGGAGCCCCACCTTTTCTCTAGTCAACGAGTATTATGCCAATGCCTTGCCTGGAGGGGATACCCTATTCCACCTGGATCTCTACCGTCTCAACAATCTGGAAGAATGTGTTCAGGCCGGTCTTGAAGAATATTTTTATTCGGGAGCATGCTGTTTGGTGGAGTGGCCTAGCCGGGCTTGGGATCTGATTCCGCACCAACGGCTGGAAGTGAGGTTGGTTAGTCTTGAAGGCGACTTGCGTCATATAAAAGTGGTATCCGGTGAAAATTGATTAACTTGTAACCAATTGCAATCAGATGCCCAGGAAGCCATTCGTCAGTAAAGGAATCAGTTACGATCCGCTGGAGGAGACCCTCGATATCAAACCATCCGCTGCTTCACTGAACATTGCCATCCCCCGTGAAACGGCATTCCAGGAGAATCGCATAGCACTTACCCCGGATGCAGTTGGAGTGCTGGTCAACAACGGCCATTCCGTGGCTGTAGAGGCCGGAGCCGGTTCCAGGGCACATTTTTCAGACCAGGATTATGCTGATGCGGGTGCAATGGTTGTGCACGACAAGAAAGAGGTTTTTCGCAACCATATGATTGTGAAGTCAGCCCCGGTTTCAGATGAGGAATTGCCCATGCTCTCTGTTGGGCAGACCATCATTTCTCCTATTCACCTGCCAGTGATGAAGACGCATATCCTGGAGAAAATGATGGAGAAAAGGATTACCGCATTGTCTTTTGAAAACCTGAAGGACGAGTCTGGGCATAACCCTATCGTTCGAAGCATGAGTGAAATTGCGGGAAGCTCTGTTATGCTGATTGCCGGACAATACCTCAGCAGTGCCAACAACGGCAAGGGCATGCTGCTGGGAGGCATTTCGGGAATTCCTCCTACCAAAGTCATCATCATCGGTGCAGGCATCGTTGGGGAATATGCTGCCAGAACCGCGCTGGCTATGGGTGCCAGCGTGAAGGTTTTTGACAACAATATTTACAAGCTCAAACGGCTGCAAAACAATATTGGTGTAAGGTTGTGGACTTCCGTATTGGAACCCAAAATACTGGCCAAACAACTGAAGACATGCGACGTTGCCGTGGGTGCACTGACTTCCCACACGGGGAGGACGCCTGTGGTGGTGACAGAAGAAATGGTTTCCCAAATGAGACCGGGCAGTGTGATTGTTGATGTGAGTATCGACCGAGGTGGCTGTTTTGAGACGGCTGAAGTGACCTCACACGAAAAACCGGTAATCACCAAATATGGAGTCATCCACTATGGAGTTCCCAATATCCCTTCCGGGTTCGCCCGTACCGCCTCCCAAGCCATTAGCAATGTTTTGATGCCCTTGTTGATGACCATTGGGGATGAGGGCGGACTGGAAAAACTGGTTTGGCACCAGTTGAATATCCGCAATGGTATTTATCTTTTCAAAGGATCTCTGACCAATTTCCACCTGAGTCAGCGTTTCAACCTGAAGTACACAGACCTCAACCTGCTCATTGCGAGCCAGCGTTGAACCAAACAAAAAAAATGAAAGCAATCATACCCGTAGCCGGTGCAGGCACCAAACTCAGACCCCATACCTACACACAGCCGAAGGCATTGATTCCGCTTGCGGGCAAAACCATCCTGAGCTATATCATCGAACAGTTGGCCGAGGCTGGAGTAAAAGAATTCATACTTGTGGTGGGGTATCTGGGGGATAAAATCATGGATTACGCCAAGACGAACTATCCACATCTCAACATCACTATCATCCATCAAAATGAACGCAAAGGACTTGGACACGCCGTTTACCTTTGTAAGGAAGCAGTTCAGGGAGATGATGTGGTCATCACCCTGGGTGATACCATCTGCGAATACAATGTAGGCGAATTGATGGACAGGCAGGGTTCCGTGCTGTGCATCAAAAAAGTGGATGATCCCAGGGAGTTCGGAGTTGCTGAAACTGATGAATCGGGAGAAGTGACCCGCGTAATTGAAAAGCCACAGATACCCAGAACCAACAATGCCCTGGTAGGCATTTACAAGATTACAGATTCAGCATTGCTGTTCAATTGCCTGGAGCAGGTGATGAAAGTCTGCTGTGCAGATGATGATGAAATGGGGTTGACACCAGCATTGGATTGCATGATTGCCAGTGGTGTAAAATTCAGCTCACTGAAAGTGGCCAATTGGTTCGACTGCGGCAAGAAGGAAACCCTCCTGGAGAGCAATGCGACCCTATTAAAAAAATGGGGGAGTGCCGTAGCCGATCAGGAACACTTTGAAAATACCATCATTGTTCCACCGGTGAGGATAGCTCCGGGATGCCAAATCAGCAATTCCATCATCGGTCCCAATGTCACCATCGGTGAAAAGACACGCATCCAATACTCCATTGTGAAGGAATCAATCGTAGGCTCCTTTTCAAAACTCTATGATGTGGTGCTGCATGACTCGCTCATCGGTTCTGATACAGAAATCAAAGGGGAGACGCGTACACTGAATATTGGCGATAATACAGAAATCGACCTGGGCTGATATCAATCCAGTTTGCCCACCATATCCCCGGGGATTACCCATGCATCAAATTCCTCTTCGGTAAGATATCCCAGCTTCACTGCCATGGCTTTCAGGGTAGTACCTTCCTTATGGGCCTTTTGTGCAATTTCAGCAGACTTGTAATAGCCGATTTTGGTATTGAGGGCAGTGACCAGCATCAACGAATTGTTGAGGTGCTTGTCAATATTGTCGTAAAGGGGTTCTATTCCAACAGCGCATTTATCGTTGAAACTTACACAGCCTTCTCCGATCAGCCTTGCACTGTGCAGGAAATTGTAAATCATCATCGGCTTGAAAACGTTCAACTCGAAATGGCCTGTTGCACCTCCGATATTGATGGCAACATCATTGCCCAATACCTGAGCGGCAATCATAGTCAGCGCTTCACATTGTGTGGGATTGACCTTGCCGGGCATGATGGATGAACCGGGTTCATTGTCTGGGATGAAGATTTCCCCGATGCCGCTTCTTGGGCCGGAGGAAAGCATGCGGATGTCATTGGCGATTTTCATGAGGCTGACAGCCACTGTCTTCAATGCCCCATGGGCTTCCACAATGGCATCATGCGCTGCAAGTGCTTCAAACTTGTTAGCTGCAGTAACAAAAGGAAGCCCTGTAAGATTGGCAATATGACGGGCCACATTTTCGGAATAGTTTTCTGGTGTGTTGATGCCGGTACCTACTGCGGTTCCGCCCAAAGCGAGTTCAGACAAATGGCTAAGGGTATGGCTGATGGCTTTCAACCCATGGTTGAGTTGAGAAACATAGCCACTGAATTCCTGTCCCAAAGTTAGCGGCGTGGCATCCATGAAATGGGTTCTTCCGATTTTCACCACGTGCATAAATGCCTTGCTTTTCCGGTCGAGGGTATCCCTCAATTTTTCAATGCCGGGAATAGTGTTCTCAAGCAGCATCTTGTAGGCTGCAATATGCATGGCTGTAGGGAAAGTGTCGTTCGAAGATTGTGATTTGTTGACGTCATCATTGGGATGCAGCGCTTTTTCTTTGTCGCCCAAAGAACCTCCATTCAACACATGGCCACGGTAGGCCACCACTTCGTTCACATTCATATTGCTTTGGGTACCGCTGCCTGTCTGCCATACCACGAGAGGGAAGTATTCATCCAGTTTGCCTTCCAAGATTTCATCACAAACCTTTCCAATAAGTTGCGCTTTGTCCTCAGACAACACGCCAGCTTCCATATTGGTTAATGCGGCGGCCTTTTTGAGGTAAGCAAATGCCCTGATGATTTCCTTAGGCATCCTGTTGATGTCTTGGGCTATTCTGAAATTGTCTATACTCCTTTGTGTTTGTGCTCCGAAATAGGCGTGGGAAGGTACTTTTACCTCACCCATAGTGTCTTTTTCAATCCTGTATTCCATCTTGAAAATTTGAGTTGCAAAGTTAATGAATGTTGGCTCTTTTAAAGCAATGGTGGGGGAATCAATGTAGCTATTAAAACTTCCGATTGATTTTCACCCATTCCTGGATATAGGCAGCAATTTCAGTGGATGGGGTTCCCGGAGGGAAGAGCTTTCCCAGTCCGGCAGACTCCAACTGCTGCCTGTCTTTTTCCGGGATGATGCCGCCGCCCGTCAGCAGAACATCATCCATGCCATGTGCTTGCATCAATTCCATGAGCCTGGGAAAAACAGTCATGTGCGCTCCGGAGAGGATGCTCACACCTATTGCGTCAACATCTTCCTGTAAGGCAGCCTTGACCACCATCTCAGGTGTTTGTCGCAGACCTGTATAGATAACCTCCATACCGGCATCGCGGAGGGCAGTGGCAATCACTTTGGCACCGCGGTCGTGTCCGTCCAATCCCACTTTGGCAATGAGCATACGGAGGGGTCTGTTTGGCGTATTGTTTGTTGTCATGTGCTTCAGGATAGTCCTTTGAGGGCTGTTTTTACTCTCCTTTGGGTAGCTTCAATGCCAATCAATGTGATGATTTCAAAAACCGGCGGTCCGAATTTGCCACCAACGAGCATCACACGGAGGGGAAGTTGCAGTTCTCCTGTTTTGATTTGAGCTGCAGCAGCCAACTCTTTGAATTGGGTTTCCAATGCTGCAGCATCAGCTTCAACAGCACCGGAAAGATGGTCCAACCAAGTGTTGAAGAAGGCAGTTTTGGTAACATCCCATTTGGCACGGATCAAATCAAGCTCAGGGTTTGGTGGGTCCTGAAAGAAGTATGCAGACTGCTGTACAAAATCACGCAGCAGTTGGCAGCGGTCTTTTACCAGCGGGATGATGGTCTCGAGTAGGGGAGATGTTGCTATAATGCCCGCTTGTGCCAGGTGTGCGTTCACCAGTGGGAGCAGGTCTTCTACGCTACTTTTTTTGATCCATTCCTGATTGAACCATTTGGCTTTTTCAAAGTCGAATTTTGCTCCTCCCTTCTGGATTCTGTCGATGGTAAATCGGTTGGCCAGCTCTTCGAGGCTGAAAATTTCCTCGCCACTGCCATCATTCCATCCCATCAGGGCCAGCATATTGACAAATGCCTCGGGTAGAAATCCCATTTCCCGGAAACCTTTTGTCAATTCACTGCTTTTGGGGTCTTGCCAATCCATCGCAAATACCGGAAACCCCAGCCTGTCGCCATCCCGTTTGCTCAGCTTACCCTGGCCATCAGGTTTTAAGATAAGGGGCAAATGCGCCCATAAAGGCATTCTTTCCTGCCATCCCAGGTATTCCCAAAGCAATACATGGACAGGAGCAGAAGGTAGCCATTCCTCCCCTCGGAATGCATGGCTAATTTGCATATCGTGGTCGTCAACCACTACCGCCAAGTGATAGGTGGGCATGCCATCAGCCTTCAGTAATACTTTGTCATCAACCTGGTCTGTATTGAACCGGACCTCTCCCCGGATCATATCCTGGAGCGCAACCTCCCCGCCTGCCGGCATTTTGATGCGGATGACATGAGGGAGTGCATTGTCGAGTGCAGCTTGCACTTCATCCGGTGTCATGGTGAGTGAATTTTTCATTTCCTGCCTTATCCGTGCATCATATTGGGGTGATGGGTTGGATTCGGTCCGGAACCTGTTGCGCATAGCCTCCAGCTCTTCCGGGGTATCAAATGCATAG
>JBDLUN010000245.1:0-18113 GCA_039805245.1 Bacteroidota bacterium | reverse complement strand
CCGGCGTCAGGATGGAGGAACGATCCCCGGGAAGTTACAGACTGTCTATTCGGGGAAGCCTTTTGCGATCACCTTTTGGTGTCAGGAATGTGAAAGTGTATTTCGATGATTATATTTTTACTGATGCTGGAGGAAATGCCTACCTCAACCTGATCGATGCCCAGCTGATAGGCCATGCTGAAATCATCAAAGGACCTGCCGGGAGCATCTATGGAGCAGGTACTGGAGGGGCGGTACTTTTGGGCTCAGCCAATTTGTTGGGTGGAATAAAAAAAGATACGACAGCAGGCAGCATCATGGTTGCCGGTGGCAGGTTTGGCAGTTTCAATGAATCCTTACAATATCAGGTTAACAGGAAATCCTGGCAACTGCACGTAATGCAAGGACATGCCCAGGCTGATGGATACCGCAATCAAAGTGCTTTGAATAAAGATAACCTGATGTTGAAACTGACTATGGCACCGGGTGAAAAAATGAGTTCTGAGTTGCTCTTTTTGCTGGCTGACCTCCGCTATGAAACACCTGGCGGATTGAGCCTGGCACAGCGGGAAGCCAATCCCAGACAATCCAGGCCGGCTACCAGTATTTTACCATCTGCTGCGGATCAGCGGGCAGCCATTTTCAATAAAACTGCAATGGTAGGCTTTACCAATAGCTATACATTGGGTAACCGATGGAAGATGGTTTCTTCTTTGAGCACCGCTGTTACCGGTTTCAAAAATCCTTTTATCACCAATTTTGAAAAAAGGGATGAGACCAATGTGGGGCTTCGAACCAAATTCATTTATGAACAAAAAGGTCGATTGCCCCTGCAGTGGATCAATGGTGTTGAGGTCCAACGTGGAGGATACCGAATCGATAGTACCGGCAACAAATCAGGAGTGCCAGACAAAAATCTGGTTAGGGATCAGGTTGTTGCCCGCCAGCAATTTGCCTTTACCCAACTGAACCTGACACCCTGGAAAAAAGTCAGCTTGCAAACCGGATTGAGTGTCAATAATTTTGCCTACGGACTGGAGCGTACCATTGGTTTGCCTGATTACGGAAATCTTCCCGTTGACTTTAAAGTGCAGGTGTTGCCTCGGGTGGCTTTGATGCTGGAACCCGCCAGGGGATTGGGTTTGTACGCACAATTGGCTAAGGGATATGCTTCCCCAACCCTTGCTGAAATCAGGCCCAGTGCGGGTGGGGTTTACAGGGGACTGCAGGCTGAATATGGCTGGAACCAGGAGGCAGGGGTGAAATGGTCTGCTTTACGAGGCAAGATTTTTGCGAGTGCTTCATTTTTCCGGTTTGAATTGCTTGATGCCATTGTTCGACAAACCAATGCGGCTGGAGCAGAGTATTTCGTGAATGCCGGCAGCACCCTTCAGCAGGGGTTTGAAGGGGAGTGGTCTTTCTTGGTTGTTAACAATCCCCGTGCAAAAGCCATTCAGCGGTTGCTCATCAACCAGTCATTCACCCAATATGATTTCCTGTTCCGCAATTATAAAGTAGCCGGCACTGATTTTTCGGGAAAACAGCTTACTGGTATTCCTCGTGAGAGTTACGCTTTGTCTGCCCAGCTTGATTTCTTGCATCAATGGCAATTGTATTTGGCATTCAATTATGCAGGACGTATTCCGCTCAATGATGCCAATACGGTTTTTGCAGATCCCTACCGGCTATGGACAGGCAAATTGAATTGGTCGGGGAGGGTTCGGAAATCCAAAATCAATCTGTTCCTGATTTTGGACAATATCGGAGATGAACGTTATAGCCTTGGTAACGATCTCAACGCTTTTGGTGGGAGATTCTACAATCCATCTCCCGGCAGGAATTTGCAGGCAGGCTGTTCGGTTGGGTTCTAGCCAACAATACTAAGTGCATGACAAATATAAAATGTCTTTTATAGTCTTCTCATGATATGGGGAGTGATATCCTGTTTCCAAGCATGGAAGTCGCCTTGTATGATTCTTTTGCGCGCCTCTGTTACCAACCACAGGTAGAATGCCAGGTTTTGGATGCTGGCGATGGTCAGCCCCAGGATTTCCTTGCTTTTGGTAAGGTGTCTGAGGTATGATTTGGAGTAATAGCCCGAGATATTGTTGTTTAGTCCCGGATCAATCACGCTATGGTCCAATTCCCATTTTTTATTGTCGATGTTGATGATGCCTTCAGTGGTGAAGAGCATTGCGTTTCTGCCGTTCCGGGTGGGCATGACACAGTCGAACATATCCACACCCGCAGCAATACATTCCAGCAAGTCTGCCGGAGTGCCTACACCCATCAAGTATCGCGGTTTGGATTCGGGCAGGTGTTCACAAGACCAGGCACAATATTCATGGATCATGGCAGTAGGTTCACCTACACTCAATCCCCCGATGGCATTGCCAACAGCATTTTTGGAAGCGATGAATTCACAGGATGCCTTACGCAAATCCTTTTCCGTTCCGCCTTGAACAATGGGGAAAAGGTTTTGGGTATAACCATACCAGGGAGCGGTATTTTCCATTTGTTGGAAGCATCTGTCGAGCCAGCGGTGTGTCAGTTCCATCGATGATTTGACATATTTGTACTCACTCGGGTAGGGGGGGCATTCATCAAAAGCCATGATAATATCCCCGCCAATCACCCTTTGGATGTCGATGGCTTTTTCAGGAGTGAAAAGGTGCTTCGAACCATCAATATGGCTTTGGAAGACCACGCCATCTTCTGTGATTTTCCTGTTGGCTGCCAGGGAAAAAACCTGATATCCTCCGCTGTCTGTTAGGATGGGCCTGTCCCAACCGTTGAATTGGTGTAATCCGCCGGCGGATTTGAGTACTTCAAGACCTGGTCTTAGGTACAAGTGATAGGTATTGCCCAAGATGATCTGCGCATTGACTTCTTCTTTCAGTTGTTGTTGGGTGAGGGCTTTCACTGTTCCTGCAGTGCCTACCGGCATGAAAATGGGAGTCTGGATGGTGCCATGGTCGGTAATCATGGTGCCCGCTCTTGCTTTGGAAAGTGTATCTGCCTTTTCTATGGTGAATTGCAATGCTGCCATACTGCAAGATAAACAGAATGGCGCTTCATTTATATCTGCTTTGATTTTTAGTTAATTGGTATGGTTGCCTTACTTTTGGTGAAACATTAAATTTTCAGTTATGCAAACAGGATTAGTACACTTGCACAATCTTTTGAGATGGATCATTCTCATATTGTTGCTCGTTTCCATTTACAAGAGTTATGCCGGTATGAGCGGCAAGAAGCAGTTTGCTGCAGGCGACAAAAAAATATGGTTGTTCACAATGATTTTTTCACACATCACTTTGTTGTTGGGTTTGTATCAGTGGACTATCGGTAGAATCGGCCTGTTTACTGCAGGTTATGCTTCTTTTGGGGATGTCATGAAAGACAAGGCAGCCCGTTTCTTCATGGTTGAACATCCTGTGACCATGATCCTGGCGATTGTTATGGTTACCTTGGGGCATGGCATGGCCAAAAAACCTGTTGATGACGAAACCAAATACAAAAAAGCGTTCCGTTACTTTTTGATTGCCCTGATTCTGATACTGGCTGGCGTACCTTGGCCATTCCGTGAAGTGGCAAGACCTTTGTTTCCTGGAATGTAAAATATTGGTTATCAATTATTTAGAGGCGGATTTCTCCGCCTCTTTTATTTTGCGTACCTTTGCATGGCAAAATGAAATGATAATTTGATAAAATATCCTTAAAGAAATTTTATCAATTGTATTGATTTTCTTATCTTTGCGCTCCCAAAAACTATGGCCAAACAAGCTCTCATCAAACAGGACGGAAACATCGTAGAAGCGTTAAGCAATGCCATGTTCAAAGTAAAGTTGGAAAACGGGCATGAAATATTGGCTACGATTTCAGGTAAAATGAGGATGCACTACATCCGTATTTTGCCAGGAGATAGGGTTGGGGTGGAGATGAGTCCTTACGACCTGACAAGGGGTAGGATAATTTTCCGTTATAAATAAATAACTGCTCCCAGGAGCCCAAACCAGACATATGAAAGTAAGAGCATCCATCAAAAAGCGCAGCGCGGACTGTAAGATTGTTCGCCGCAAAGGCAAACTTTATGTGATCAACAAGAAGAACCCTCGTTACAAGCAACGTCAGGGTTGATCCATTTTTCATTTAAACGAACAAATACAATAAACACTTATGGCTCGTATTGCAGGTATTGATTTGCCAAAGAACAAAAGGGGTGAGATTGGTCTTACCTACATCTATGGCATCGGACAATCCACAGCCCAGTACATTTTGTCCAAGGCAGGGATTGATTTCAACAAGAAAGTAAACCAGTGGAATGATGATGAGCTGAATGCCATCCGTAACATCATTACCAATGAGTTCAAGGTTGAAGGTCAACTCCGTTCCGAAGTGCAAATGTCTATCAAGCGTTTGTTGGACATCGCCTGCTACCGTGGTTTGCGTCATCGTAAAGGGTTGCCGGTAAGGGGTCAGCGTACCAAAACAAATTCCCGTACAAGGAAAGGCAAGCGCAAGACGGTTGCGGGTAAGAAGAAGGCTCCCAAGAAATAAATAATGACAGAAAGTGGCGATTGCCGCTTTTCTGTTATAAGGATATTGCACTTTTATTATACTGTTCATCGCCGGAAGCCGGGTGCAGGTTAGGGTTGAACAGGGCCTGAAAAGGTTTTATTTCTTAGAGTACCTATAACAATCATTATGGCAAAAGCACAACAAAACAGCGCCAAAGCCGCTGCGAAGAAAAGGATTGTGAAGGTTGACAGTTTCGGTGATGCCCACATCAACGCAACTTTCAACAACATCATCATCAGTTTGACAAACAAAGCCGGACAGGTAATCTCCTGGAGCAGTGCCGGTAAAATGGGTTTCCGCGGATCCAAGAAAAACACACCTTATGCTGCACAAATGGCTGCACAAGATTGTGCTAGGGTTGCCATGGAAGCAGGATTGAAGCGTGTGGATGTATATGTAAAGGGACCCGGAGCTGGTCGTGAAGGCGCCATTCGTGCCCTCGCCAATTCAGGAATTGAAGTTGTGATGATCAAAGATATCACTCCACTTCCCCACAACGGTTGCCGTCCTCCGAAAAAGCGTCGTGTATAATCTTCAATTATAAAAGGGCAGCAGATTCAGTTTTATGATTTTTTCATAATCTGTTGTTCAAACTAAAAAATCAACAAAAACAAATTTCATGGCACGTTACACAGGTCCAAAAACAAAGATTTCCAGGATATTCGGTGAGCCGATTCTGGGAAATGGCAAGTATCTCGACAAAAACAGCAATCCTCCCGGTCAACATGGTGCTTTGCGCAAGCGCAAACAGTTGGGTGAATACGCTGTACAGCTGAAGGAAAAGCAAAAGGCAAAATATACTTACGGTGTATTGGAGCGTCAGTTCCGTAAAACATTCGAAGAGGCTGCAAGGCTGAAGGGTGTTACTGGTGAAAACCTCATCAAACTGCTCGAAGCTCGTTTGGACAATACCGTGTTCCGCATGGGCATTTCCCCATCACGTCCTGCTGCCCGTCAGCTTGTTTCACACAAACACATCATGGTTAATGACGTAGTTGTTAACATCCCTTCTTACCAACTGAAGCCAGGTGATGTCATTTCCATTGCAGACAAGAGCAAGGAAAGTGCCAACCTGAAAGCGCTGATGAGGCCAAGGAATCCGAAAATCGGATGGGTTGACTTTAACGAAGGTTCACTCACCGGTACATTCGTAGCCTATCCTGAAAGGGAAAACGTACCTGAGAATATCAAGGAGCAGTTGATCGTAGAATTGTATTCTAAGTAATCTGCCTGAATCCGCCAAGCGGTTCAAGGTATATATATTCACCCGTTACTTAACCTTGGTTAAGTCAACACGTTAAAAACAGAAATTTAAATATGGCCATTTTAAATTTCCAACAGCCGGACAAGATAGTCCTTCAAAAAGCAACAGATTTCGAAGCACAATTCGAATTCCGTCCGCTTGAACCAGGTTATGGTGTTACCATCGGAAACGCATTGCGCAGGGTTCTGCTCAATTCTCTCGAAGGGTATGCCATCACTGGTATAGTTATCGAAGGTGCTGACCATGAGTTCGCAACACTAAAAGGTGTGGTGGAAGATGCAACAGAAATCATCCTGAATCTGAAGCAAATCAGGTTTAAGAAGATTTTGGACCATGACGTACAAACAGAGAAACTCACCCTTTCCATCAAAGGTAAGTCTGAGTTCACTGCCGGCATGATCGATGAAGTTACCGGAACTTTCCAGGTAATGAATCCTGAACTGCTTATCTGTACAATGGATCCTTCAGCCAAACTGAATATTGAACTGCACATTTCCAAGGGCAGGGGTTATGTTCCTTCCGAAGACAACCGCCTCAAAGAAGTTCCATTTGGATACATCCCCATCGATTCTATCCATACACCCATCAAAAATGTAAAATACGCTATCGAGAATACGCGTGTTGAGCAAAGGACAGACTTCGAAAAGCTTTTGTTGGATGTTGTAACAGATGGTACCATTCATCCTGAAGAAGCTGTAAAGCAGGCTTCAAGGATCCTGATCCAGCACTTGATGATCATCACTGACGAGAACATCACCTTCGATAATAAAGAAGAGAAGAAAGAAGACCTCGTTGATGAACAAACTTTGCAGCTGAGAAAGGTACTTAAAACACCTCTTGAAGACCTCGATCTCTCTGTAAGGGCGTTCAACTGTCTCAAGGCAGCTAAAATCAACAGCTTAAGCCAGCTTGTTCAGTACGAGCAGGAAGATCTGATGAAATTCAGGAATTTCGGACAAAAATCACTTTCTGAAATCGAACAGGTACTCCAGGAAAGGGGACTCCATTTTGGTATGGATCTCGCCAAACTGGGTATCGATGTAGATGAGTTTTAATTCAATTATCAACAGGCTGTAATTCCTGACACGGTACAGCTTCTAAATCACAAGTCATGCGTCACGGAGACAAAATCAACAATCTAGGCCGTAAAAAGGCACACCGGGAAGCCCTCTTGTCCAATATGGCAAGTCAGCTGATCACCCACAAGCGTATTGTAACTACTTTGGCCAAAGCTAAAGCATTGCGTACTTACATCGAGCCATTGGTTACCAAAACCAAGAAAGCTGAAAGCAAGGAGCAAATCATGCACAACCACCGTTTGGTCTTCTCTTTCCTGCAAGACAAAAATGCAGTAAAGGAACTCTTCACAGTTGTTGGTCCAAAGGTGGCCAGCCGTCCAGGTGGATACACCCGCATCATCAAGTTGGGTATCCGGGTTGGTGACAACGCTGAAAGGGCTATGATTGAATTCGTTGACTTCAACGAAATCTACGGAAAGGGCATCGGTGAAGCTGCTGCTCCCGCCAAGAAAACAAGAAGAAGTGGTGCTAAGAAAAAAGGCGCTGACTCTCCTGCATCTGAAGCTCCTGCTGCTGAAGAGTCAACTGCATCTGAATAAGAAAATGTTGATAAAAATATCCTTTTAAAGGCAGGTCTATTAGTCCTGCCTTTTTTATTTTGCACCCAAATTGAATTTGAATGCCCACACAAGAGATTAAGTCAGTTCCGGCAGTATTGGTTTTGGAAGATGGAATGGTATTCCACGGCCGTTCATTCGGAAAAATTGGAACCACCTCAGGAGAATTGTGTTTCAATACTGGTATGACCGGTTATCAGGAGGTTTTTACCGATCCCAGTTATTACGGTCAGGTGCTGATCATGAACAATGTGCATACTGGCAATTATGGCGTAAAACCAGAAGATGTTGAAAGTGAAACAGTTAAAATCAAAGGACTGATTGGTCGTAACCTGGAAGAAAAATACAGCCGATTGATGGCTACAGATTCTTTGCAGCACTATTTGCTTCAGCAGGAGGTGGTTGCCATTGAGGATGTGGATACCCGGGCGCTGGTTACGCATATTCGGGAGAAAGGTGCAATGAACTGTATCATCTCTTCAGAAATTGCTGATTTGGCTGTATTGCAGGAGGCTGTAAAACAGGTGCCTTCTATGGATGGCTTGGAGTTGGCTTCTGTAGTTACCACGAAGGAAGTTTACCATATGGGAGATCCTAATGCGGAGATCAGGATTGCTGTTCTTGACTTTGGTGTCAAAAGGAATATCATCAAATGCATGGCAGACAGGGGCGCTTATGTGCGAGTTCATCCTGCCAAAACCTCTTTTGATGAGTTGTTGCAATTTGAACCGCATGGTTTTTTCATCTCCAATGGTCCCGGTGATCCTGCTACCATGGATTATGCGATAGATACGGTCAAAAAGATTTTGGATACCCATAAGCCAGTCTTTGGGATTTGTTTGGGCCACCAATTGTTGGCATTGGCCAATGGAATAAGCACCTTCAAAATGCATCACGGTCATCGTGGGCTCAACCACCCGGTAAAAAATATCATGACAGGCCTTTGTGAAATCACCACCCAAAATCATGGTTTTGCCGTAGATGCTGATGCTGTCAGGAAATCAGACCGACTCGAAGTGACGCATGTCAACCTCAATGATGATTCCATCGAGGGAATTCGTTTGGTTGATCGCCCTGCATTTTCGGTACAATACCATCCCGAGGCAACACCGGGTCCGCACGACAGCAGGTATCTTTTCGATGACTTCATCAACATGATTCAAAAATCCCTGCCTGCAATTGCATGAAACAGATCATCATCATCAATGGCCCCAACCTGAACCTACTCGGAAAAAGAGAGCCAGGCATTTATGGGTCAGAAGGGTTTGAATCGTTTCTTTCAACATTGAGGTTATCCAACCCAGATTTGGATATCATCTACTTTCAAAGTAATGTGGAGGGGGAGCTGATTAACGCCATCCAGGAATACGGATTTACTGCTACAGGCATCATCCTCAATCCCGGAGGATATACACATACTTCTGTTGCGATCGGTGATGCGATTGCAGCTGTAACAACACCGGTCATCGAAGTGCATATTTCCAATGTGCATGCCCGGGAAGATTTCAGAAAATTATCCCATGTATCAGCTAAAGCGAGGGGTACCATTTGCGGCCTGGGACTGGATGGCTATGCCTTAGCCATCCAGTTTTTCAGGCAACAGTCCATTTAGTTTTTGGGGCTTCCTGCCAGTTTTTGAACAAGGTCGAGTTTACCGATAAAAAGACTTCTTCCGTGTGTTCCCAACACCATTTCATTTTCCCTTTCCTGGATTGCGAGATCATGAATGGGCAATCCCTTAGGGAGGTTGTTGGTGAACTGCATGAATGTTGAACCGCCGTCAATACTGGCATAAACACCTCCGTCAGTTCCGACATACAATATTTCAGGTATTTTGGGGTCCTCCTTGATGACATTGACTGATTCCAAAGGCAATGCTGTACCGAGGCGCTTCCATGTTTGTCCGTAATCATCACTGCAATATACATAGGCATCAAAATGATCGTCCCTGTAGCCATTCATCGTCACATATACGCGGCTTGCTGAATGTTTGGATGCCAATACCCTGCTGACATACAAGCCTTGTGGAAGTCCACCTAAACCTTTCTTATCAGGCATGCCCAATTTCATCCAGGTGTTGCCGCCATCCCTGGTCACGGAAACCACCCCATCATCTGAGCCGGTGTATATCAATCCAAATTTGAAAGGCGATTCACTCACCGTTGTCAAGGTTCCAAAAGGAACATCGCCTTGCTTTTTGCCATTGGACAAGTCGCCACTGATTTTTTCAAACTGATCCCCTTTGTTCATGCTTCTGAAAAGGCTATTGCCTCCCATATACAGGATATCAGGATTGTGTTTTGACAACAGTATTGGTGTTTGCCAATTGAATCTTGTTTTGGCATCTTTCATGCTACCGGCAGGCGTACGAAGGAATTTGGGGGCACCATTCGTTTTGTGGATGCGCATGTATGCGCCAAATTGTGAACCCGAATAAACTGTCTGGTGATCCCTTGGGTCAATTTGCACTTGCATGCCATCACCGCCATTCAGCCTCTTGTATCCATATTGGCCATCATCAACCCAATCTATGCTTTCTTTGTGTGTTGATGCCCCATACCATGACCCGTTATCCTGTAATCCACCATATACATTGTATGGCTTTTCATTGTCAACATTGATGGCATAAAACTGTCCAACTGCCGGTGAATTGGCTTTGAACCAGTTTTTGCCGGCATCATAGGTGATGTTGCAACCGCCGTCATTTCCGGCAATCATGTGGTCGTCCCTATTGGGGTTAATCCATAATGCATGCCAATCGGCATGGGTATTACCTTTGTCTATCGAAGTGAAGGTCTTACCACCGTCAAGAGACAGGTTGGCATTGATCCCCAAAATCACCACTTTATTGGCGTTGGTAGGAGACACAAAAATTTTGCCGAAATAATAACCGAATGTGTTGTAAATGGCTATGGGTTGTTGGTGGGTTTTCTCCCAGGTTTTACCGGCGTCTGTGCTTTTGTATACTTCACAACCATAGATCTGGTTGGCTGCTGGGCCGGCGCCCTCATCAAACAGGTATTCATATAAGGATGCCGGGCTAACCTGTCCTTTGCTGATGGCATCACGAAATGTTTTGGCAGAAGCATATTGGGCAGACAAACCATTCATCCTGATGAAACGATCTAATGCGGCATCGCTGTAAGCTGCCAGTTGGGTTCCATCCATTCCCTTGAGATCCTTGATGGCAATCCGACCTGTATCTGCTTTGGCTGTATCTGGCTTGAGGTTGTAGTTATCCACCACTGCGTAAACAATGGCAGGGTCTTGCGCGTAAATGGCCAATCCAATGCGTCCTACGCCATCACCTTGGGGGAATCCGGAATTGATGCCGGAAACAAGTTGCCAGGTCTCGCCTCCGTCTGAGCTTTTATGGATGCCTGAAGTTTTTCCCCCTTCCACAAAGTTCCACGACTTTCTGATTCGATGCCAGCTGGAGGCAAATATTTCATTGGGATTGCGGGGATTGATTTCGAGTTCTACGCTACCCGTGTATTCATCTATGGCCATGGTATGTTTCCACGATTTACCGCCATCGGTTGTTTTGAATACACCACGTTCTTTGTTGGCAGAATACAGGTGCCCCAGCACAGCCACCCAGGCAATCTCTGGATTGGAGGGATGCAGGGCTATTTTGCCAATATGATGTGATTCTGGCAGCCCCAGGAATTGCCAGCTTTTGCCATTGTCTTTACTCTTGTAAACCCCGATGCCGGCATATGAGGAGCGGCTGCTGTTGACTTCACCGGTACCTACCCAAATTGTTCTGTTTTTCCAGTCAACGGCGATGTCACCGATTCCGACAACGGCTTCCTGATCGAAAATGGGTGTAAAACTCTGACCATTGTTGGTGGTATGCCAAAGTCCGCCTGTTGCATAGGCAACATAGAATTCGGTGGGGTCGTTGGGGTTGACTTCCAGGTCGTCAACCCTGCCACTCATGATGCTGGGCCCGATATTGCGAAAACTGATGTCTTTGAGGGGACTGCTCAGGGACATGGTGGCCTTTTCCTGAAGACTTTTCAATCGTGCATCACCCAAAGTGGCTTTTGGTTGAGCAAAACCAAGCGTGATGGTCAGCACACTGGATATCAAAAAAAACAATTTGGTTCCGAGGATATTATGCTTTTGTTTAAAGGTCATTTGCCACGTTTTTAATAAATTTATGGATGATGCAATATAAAAATTCTATGTTGAAAAAGCCGTTTCGAATGGGGCTCAGTTTGATTATACTGTTGTGTTTTTGTCAAGCCTCGCTGCAAGCCCAGCTGTGGCTGGATTATCAGCTCACTGTCAATGGGGATACTATCAACCGGATCGACCAGCTAAAGCGAAAACAAGGGCCCTGGGTGGTCAGGCTGGAAGAGGTCAGGGGTGAGCCCGGGTATGAGGAAGAAGGATATTATCGGCACGACAAAAAAGAGGGGCAATGGAGGCGCTTTAGCCTGATGGGTGATTTGATTGCCCGGGAAAACTACAAAGGCGGATACCGAGAAGGAAAACAGTTGTACTATACGAGGTTGGGTGATTTGTTGCGGGAGGAAGGGTGGAAATCAGTTGATCCTACCAATCCTTATGATACGATTGAAGTACCTGATTTGGACAATCCCTCCAAAACTTTATTGAAAGTCATTCGCCATGAGTCGGCAGAGGTCAAACATGGTGTTTGGAACCATTATGACCCCACGATGGGAACCATCATCAAAACGGAAAGATTTGTTTTTGGCCAACCGGAAAAGGAGGCTCCCCGCAATGCTGCCCCCAAACCTGCAGTACCGCTCAAACCGGTTCCTAAGGAGATTCAAGAATATGAGCAAAAAAAGAAAGGGAAAGGATAACCCTTTCCCTTTCGAAATGATTGAACTGATTTTTATTTGGAGTTTGCCCTGATAACATTCAATGCACCTCCAGCCTTGAACCACTCAATTTGTTGGTCGTTGTAACTGTGGTTGGCTTCAATGGTTTCAGTGCTGCCGTCAGCATGGTTGAGCACTACTGAGAGCGATTTGCCTGGAGTGAAGGAGGTCAATCCTGCAACATCAATGACATCATCCTCGAGGATTTTATCATAGTCTTCCTTGTTGGCAAATGTCAGTGCCAGCATACCCTGCTTTTTGAGGTTGGTTTCATGGATCCTTGCAAATGACTTCACCATCACCACGCGAACACCGAGATGGCGCGGCTCCATGGCTGCATGTTCTCTGGAAGAACCTTCACCATAATTTTCATCGCCAATGACAATACTGCCAATTCCCGCTGCTTTGTAGGCACGCTGGGTGGATGGTACAGTGCCGTATTGACCAGTCAGTTGGTTTTTAACTGAATCGGTCTTTTCATTGAAGAAATTCACCGCTCCAATCAGCATGTTATTGCTGATATTGTCGAGATGCCCCCTGAATTTCAACCAAGGACCTGCCATGGAGATATGGTCTGTTGTACACTTGCCTTTGGCTTTGATAAGCAGCTTCAAACCTTTCAGGTCAACACCTTCCCAAGCTGAGAATGGATAAAGCAATTGTAGACGTTTGCTGTCTTCTTTTACGTCAATCACAATGCCGCTGCCATCCTCAGCGGGAGCCTGGTAGCCGGCATCTTCAACCGCAAAACCTCTTGTTGGCAATTCATCGCCACTCGGAGGATCAAGTTTGACAGCTTCTCCTTGTTCATTGATAAGCGTATCTGTAAGAGGATTGAAGGTAAGGTCACCTGCAATGGCCAGGGCGGTTACCAATTCCGGACTGGCTACGAAAGCCAATGTATTGGGGTTGCCATCTGCACGCTTGGCGAAATTTCTGTTGAATGAGTGAACGATTGTATTGCGCTCCTGCTTTTCTGCACCCATCCTTTCCCACATTCCAATACAGGGACCGCAGGCGTTGGCGAATACAGTGGCACCAATTTGGGCGAAAGTGTCCAGGTATCCATCCCGCTCGATGGTGTAGCGTACCAGTTCACTGCCAGGAGTGATGGTAAACTCAGCCTTCGTTTTGAGGCCTTTTTGGGCCACTTGCCTGGCAAGGCTCACGGCCCTGCTGATGTCTTCGTAGGAAGAGTTGGTGCAGGATCCAATCAATCCAACCTCAACTTTTGTAGGCCAATTGTTTTTAGCTGCTTCCTCTTTCATTTTGGAAATCGGTGTGGCAAGGTCTGGGGTAAACGGACCATTCAAGTGTGGCTCCAGTTCACTGAGGTTGATTTCAATGACCTTGTCAAAATATTTTTCAGGTTGTGCATAAACTTCTGGATCTCCGGTCAGGTAGGATTTGACCGCATCTGCCGCTTCAGCCACGGCTTCTCTGCCGGTTGAACGCAGGTAGCGTGCCATGCTTTCATCATAGCCGAAAGTGGACGTGGTAGCTCCAATTTCAGCACCCATATTACAAATGGTACCTTTACCGGTGCAACTCATGCTGGTGGCACCTTCTCCGAAATATTCCACAATGGCGTTGGTACCGCCCTTTACAGTGAGGATACCTGCCACTTTGAGGATAACGTCTTTTGGTGAGGTCCATCCACTCAGTTTTCCTGTCAGCTTTACACCAATCAGTTTGGGCATCAGCAGTTCCCAACTCAATCCAGCCATCACGTCGCAGGCATCTGCACCGCCTACACCAATCGCCACCATGCCCAAACCACCTGCATTGACCGTATGGGAGTCTGTACCAATCATCATTCCACCTGGGAATGCATAGTTTTCCAATACAACCTGATGGATGATACCTGCTCCAGGTTTCCAGAATCCTATGCCGTATTTATTGGAAATGGATGATAAAAAGTTGTACACCTCTTCATTTTCAGAAACCGCTTTTTGAAGGTCGGTTTTGCTTTCTTCCTTTGCAACAATCAGGTGATCGCAATGCACTGTGGAGGGTACTGCAACCTTTTTGCGGCCGGTGGTATCGAATTGCAACAAGGCCATTTGAGCAGTTGCATCCTGCATGGCTACGCGGTCTGGAGCAAAGTCGACATAGGCTTTTCCCCTTTCAAAATCTTTTATTTCAACACCTTTCCAAAGGTGGGCGTATAGAATTTTTTCCGCCAGTGTCAAGGGTCTGCCAAGGGCAGTCCTTGCTGCATCCACTTTGGCAGGCATTTCCTGATAGGTTTTCCTGATGAGGTCTAAATCGAATACCATGGTTAATTTTTTTACTTTTGCTTGGCAAATTTAATCAATTACAAAGCCCTTACCAATAGTTCAACAAATTAAAAAGGATTAATTATATTTGGATATGGACAAGTTGAGGAATTTCATCGAATGGCAGGTTTTGGGGGTATGCACCCGTATCGGTGAAAAAATGGGTATCTCCACCTTTACCATCCGTAAATATTTCATCTATATCTCCTGTCTGACATTGGGATCCCCAATTGTTTTCTACTTTTTCATTGCCTTTTGGATGAATCTGAAAAGATACATCATGGAGGGGCGGCGGAATCCCCTCAAATACCATTAAAGAATAGCTTTCCTGATTTTAAGCAATCGAATCAGCAGGGGTTCAAGCAGGTCCAAATGCAACATGTTGGCCCCATCACTCAAAGCCTTTTCCGGGTTAGGATGCGTTTCGATGAATAGTCCGTCTGCTCCTGCTGCTACAGCTGCTTTGGCAATGGTGCCTATAAGCTGGGGATTGCCTCCTGTAACGCCGGTAGATTGATTTGGCTGCTGCAATGAATGCGTACAATCCATGATTACGGGAACACCGATGGATTGCATGATGGGGATGTTGCGATAGTCCACTACCAGATCCTGGTATCCAAAAGTGGTCCCTCTTTCCGTGAGCATGATTTTCCGGTTGCCAGTCTGCTGCACTTTGTCCACGGCAAACTTCATTGCAGCCCCACTGACGAATTGGCCTTTTTTGATGTTGATGACTTTATCAGTTTCGCCTGCAGCCAACAGGAGATCTGTTTGCCTGCAAAGAAAAGCCGGTATTTGCAATACATCAGCAAAAGGCGCTGCCATCTGTGCTTCCGCAGCTGCATGGATATCGGTAGTGGTGGGTAGACCATACTGCTTGCCGGTTGATTGCAAAATGTCCAACCCGGTTTCATCACCTATTCCCGTAAAAGAGCTGGCACTGGTTCTGTTGGCTTTTCGATAAGAAGCCTTGAAAACATATGGTATACCCAAATTGCTGCATATTGCTGAAACCCGCTGTGCCACTTCTTGTAGTAAATCCTGGTTTTCAATCACACAAGGTCCTGCGATCAGGAAGAAATTTTGGTCGTCATAAGATTGCCCCCTAAAAAGGTCATTCAAGAAAGTTTCCATCCTGCAAAGATAATCAACAGCATTTTATCCGGCTCGGGGAACCAACAGAATGTCGATATTTGCATTGAAAATGCGTGCAAATGAAAAAAGACAGAATTCTGGTGATAGGTGCCAGTGGACAGATAGGGGTTGAACTTACTTTGGCGTTGCGGAAAATATATGGCGGAGCAAATGTTGTTGCTTCTGATTTGAGGGAGGAAAATGAATTGTTGAAAGGAACAGGTCCTTATGTGAGTTTGGATGTGATGAATAAGGAGATGTTGCATGTCCAAATCATTCGGCAGAACATTACGCAAGTGTATTTGCTGGCGGCCATCCTGTCTGCAACCGGAGAGAAAAATCCGCCCCTTGCCTGGAATCTCAATATGCAATCACTGCTCAATGTTTTGGATATTGCCAAAGAGGAAAAGTTGGACAGGATTTACTGGCCCAGCAGTATTGCAGTGTTCGGACCAACATCCCCCAAATTGGATTGTCCGCAGCAGACCATCATTGAGCCCACAACAGTATATGGTATCAGCAAATATGCCGGGGAGTTCTGGTGCAACTATTTTCATCAGCGTTATGGTGTTGATGTTAGGAGCCTGCGCTATCCCGGTTTGATCAGTTACAAATCTTCGCCGGGTGGGGGAACAACGGATTACGCAGTTGAAATATTCCATGCTGCAAGGGAAAAAGGTCATTACACCAGCTTCCTGATGGCCGGGACGCGTTTGCCGATGATGTATATGCCCGATGCCATCAGGGCAACCATTGAATTGATGGAAGCCCCTGCAGCAAAAATCAAGGTAAGGACATCCTATAACGTTGCAGGAATGAGCTTTTCTCCCGAAGAAATAGCCGGAGAGATCGAGAAGCATATACCTCAATTCCAGATGCAATATGTACCCGATTACCGGCAGCAGATCGCTGACAGTTGGCCCCAGAGCATCGACGATTCCAGTGCCCGTGCCGATTGGGGATGGCGGCCTGAATATGATCTCGCCACCATGACAACTGATATGTTTCAAAACCTTGGTTAAAAAATGAACCCGATGAAGATTAAAGTATACTTGCTATTGTTTACCAGTATATTGGTGTGCGGCAGTTTAGAAGCCCAACAGTATTATCGAGCTGAAGTTAAAAGAGCTGACGGGTACCATATTGCTTTCAACATTGCAGAGCAAAGGGGTATGGGAAAAATAAATTGGACCATCCTAAATGGTACTGAGCGTTTGGAAATACCTGAGATGATTTTGCAGCACGACTCGTTGTTGGTGGATATGCCTTTTTTTGAGGCGCAGTTGATTTTAAAAGTCACACCGTTGGGTTATGAGGGGCAATGGTTGAAAAGGACTTCCACTGGTGACCAATACATGCCTATCATCATATTGAGGGGTAAAGAACGTTATGCATTGGCATCTAAAGCGTCACCAAAAGATTTCAATGGCCGCTGGAAAGCAGCATTCGTCAACCCTGCAGGCAAGCATTCCACAGTTATGGCCGAGTTCAAGCAAACCGGTAAACAGATAACGGGTACTTTCCTTACCCCAACGGGTGATTACCGCTTTTTGGAAGGGATGGTAGCCGGCGATTCCATGGTGATGTCGACATTTGATGGCACCCATGCATTTTTCTTTGGGGCACACATGAATGCAGCGGGGCAAATAGATAGGGCTGTTTTTGCCAGTGGCCCTTCACATCTTGAAACCTGGACTGCCCAAAAAGATGAAACAGCTGCCATTGATGAATCAGCTGCGGCAATGCAACTGAAAGGTGATGAGCACATGTTGGACTTCAAATTCCCTGATTTGGACAGCAATATTATCAGTTTGCATGATGAGCGTTTTAAAGGTAAAGTGGTTGTGGTGCAGATTATGGGTTCATGGTGTCCCAATTGCATGGATGAAACGGCATTCTTGAGTAGGTTTTATCGGGAAAACAAGTCACGGGGAGTTGAAGTCATAGGCTTGGCCTATGAGTATACACTTGATTTTGCAAGGGCTAGCAAGAATTTGCGCAGGTTCAAAGACAAGTTTCAAGTTGAATATCCGATGTTAATAACAGGAGTGCTTTCATCTGATCCCTTGAGAACTGAGAAGACTTTGCCACAAATGACTCCAATCAAGGCGTTCCCATCCATGATATTTTTGGGAAAAGATGGCACGGTAAGAAAAACACATGCAGGTTATTCCGGTCCTGCAACCGGGATTCACCATGAACAATTTATCAGGGATTTTAACGCGGAAATCAATTCACTACTCGGGGGAAATTAAGCCAATGATTTTTTCAAGCTGGCTGGCATCGACTTCGTCAAAAGTATCAAGTGTATCACTGTCGACATCGAGCACCCCCCAAACTTGGCCATTCCATTGAAGTGGAATGACAATCTCACTGCGGGATAGGCT
>JBDLUN010000244.1:0-4383 GCA_039805245.1 Bacteroidota bacterium | reverse complement strand
TGATTTTGTCATTTTCATATTGTCAGTTATTGAGTGCTCCTTGATTGATCCAGCTGGAAATTTTGTTGAGTGTGCAATTGTCGAGTTTACCACCACCTTTAGGCATGGCCGAAGCTTTGCCATTCTGCAGCATGGAATTCAACAACTTACCGTTGGTGACCCAGGTCTTAACGGAATTGTAATTGTCCAGCACAATGCCTGCCCCTGCAGCAGCTGTTCCTCCATGGCATCCATTGCAACTGGCTGTTAGCACCGGAGCAATGGTTGTGGAATATTTCACGGCTGTTGTATCACAAGTGGATGCCACCGGATATACCAAGTCAGCCTTGTCGTAAAAGCAGGATGCTGAAAAAACAGTAATGGCTATTAGTATCAAATTTCTTTTCATAGTAGATTATTGAGGATATCCTTTTTCCACCCAACGGGTGAATTGACCAATCTGGCAGTCCTGCATTTTGTTACCAGGAGGCATCCTTTTGGCAACAACTGTTGAAGTGTGGTTAATGGCATTCAGGAATGCAGTTTTGTTAGCCGTGATATACGCTTTGGCACTGGCATAATCTCCCAGGTAAACATTACCCGATCCAGGTTTGGTGCCGTGGCAGCCGTTGCAATTGTTAGTCAGCAAAGTGACCACAGGGTCTGAATAAGTGAATTTCGTCGTATCACAACTGTTGACACAATTGGTATTCAGTGCTCCTTGGTTAATCCATTTCAGGATGACATTGGTTTGGGCAGTAGTCAACTGAGGAGATCCAGCAGGAGGCATTTCTTTTTTGATGATTACCTGATAATTTTCACTTTTGTTGGGATTTTTGGCAGTAATGCCTTTCATAATGGTTGCATATGAATTGGTAACTACACCTTCTTGCCTACTTACCGGATCATGGCAACCTGCAGAGGCGCAGTAGGTGATGAACAAAGGCAATACTTCAGTATTGAAACAAACAGTATCAGATTTGACTGACGGATTGGGATTGTTTACAACTACAGTGTCCTGCGGACTGCCGGACAGCGGATTGATCATCTCGTGCTTGCAGGCTGTATACAACAGCACAGATGCAATGAGGAGGGTTAAACTTGTTTTCATGATTTCAAAATTTGGATAAATATTCCGTCTCCGGAATAAAATACCCTGTAAATTAGTGTTAAAGGTTGCCATCATCTGCATAAGATGATGAATATCAGCCGTCAACAATTTTATCAACGCTTACCGGCTGTCATTATTGCTTTGGTGAAGTCGTAAAATTGTACTATATTATTAATGCGTCTATCGATAAAATCTATAAAGTAACCTGACATGTTCAAGCACTTTCTGCTTTTCTTGATTCCCTGCGCTTCACTCGCCCAACCCCATATCAAACCTGAAAAAGCACTCGATGCTTACCTGGACAATGGCGACAAAACCTTCAACTACACCCTCAAAGATTCAGGCAGGATTGGCAAGGCAAAAAGCTACCAGCTCTTGCTGACATCCCAGCAATGGAGAAACATCACTTGGCGGCATCAGCTGACGGTGATTGTTCCTGAAAAGATTGACTATGCAGGAACACTGCTCATCATTGCCGGCGGTTCCAACACAAATGAACAACCGAATTGGTCAACGAAAGACGGCCTGTGGCCAGTTGCTGCGCAGATTGCAGAGACCAACAAGTCAGTGGTAGCCATCTTGAAACAAACTCCCAATCAGCCTCTCTTCAACGGGCTCAAAGAGGATGCCCTGATTTCCCATACACTGCAGCAATATAAAAATGACGGGCAGGCAGATTGGCCGCTGCTCTTCCCCATGGTGAAATCTGCCATCAGGGCCATGGATGCCATCCAAGACTTTACAGCGAAATCACTTCCCGTAGCCACCAAAGATTTTTTCATCGCCGGTGCATCCAAAAGGGGATGGACAACCTGGCTGAGTGCTGCATCCAATGACCCCCGCATCAAGGCCATCGGACCCATGGTGATTGACATGCTCAACATGCCGGTATCCCTGAACAACCAATTGAAAGCCTACGGAAGCTACAGCGAACAGATTGATGATTATGTGAAACTGGAAATTCCGCAATCCACCGGCTCCAAAAAAGGCAAAGCCGTAACCACCATGATCGACCCCTTCAGCTACCGGTCGAGATTATCTGTTCCCAAAATGATTTTCATCGGTACCAATGATGAATACTGGACTGTTGACGCGATCAAATTCTACATCGATAAAATTCCCGGTCAGACCATGCTGCATTATGTGCCGAATGCCGGTCACGACTTGGGCGGAGGCATTTCTGCACTGCAGACATTAGGAGTGCTCTATGGCAAAATGTTGCAATCAAAGCCATACCCGGTGTTGCAGACAACTGCCAAAGTTACTGAAGGCAAAGTGCAGCTCAAGATCACTGCCCCCACATCAGAATTGGAGGAAATGAAGGTCTGGTCTGCTACATCTGGCACGATGGATTTCAGAAAACAAAAGTGGAGCAGCCAATCAGCAGGAAAAGGCCAGGCTGAAAACACCATCGTGGTTGAACTTCCTGCATCAGGATACAAGGCATTTTATGTGGATGCCCAATACCGCAACCCACAAGGGATATACACCTCATCCACCCGGATGTACCTTCTCTCGGCAAAGGGGATTGAATAAACTAACAAATGCCGTCAATGGACGTCCGACAAAACAGTTTCACTGCGGGCATACCCTATCCGTTGTGCAACAGCTTCCACCTTTTCGCCCCGTTGCAATGGGAATGGTTTGGCATATACTTCCCAACGGGAAGGGATTTTCCCATCAGCTTTGATGACCCTGTAAGCAATGCCGGCACCAGCGGTTGCTGATACCAGACCAGCCCACCCACCAGACTGCATGACCAAAGGAGTTGCGGTTACAGGTGGTGTTGTACCATTGTTCCACATTTGCTTGACCAGATCCTTTTCGGCAATAGCACCCATATCGGGGACAGCTGTCTGCCACTTGCTGAATGCCGACCTGAAATGGTCAAGTATTTCTGCATAACCCGGATCATGGGCCAAATCATGCAACTGGTAAGGATCGGCAATCACGTCATACAACTCTTCAGCCGCGCCCTTGGGCTCAAACCAGCGCATAACGGTCGGACTGAGTTTGCCAGCATCACGCAGGCGGAGGATGTCTCTCATGGAAGCCTGTTGTTTCCGGTAAGCCACATCCACATACCTCGGCAGTTGTGGTTGGAAATTGACAATGTATTGGATTTGTCCGTCGTGTGCCGACCGTACGCGGTCATATTCACTGTCCAAACGATCCCTTGCGGCAAACACATATTCATGGGGTTTGCTATCGGCATACTTACCCAAAAAAGCCTTTCCCTGCATGTTAGCAGGTGGCCTGATCCCCGCCAGAGACAATACGGTTGGCGCAAAATCTATGGATGATATCAGCCTGTCAACTACACCAATTTGTTTTTCCTGCTGTGGGAACCTGATGACCAACGGAATGCGCAATCCCCTGTCAAGTACTTCCCGCTTGACATAGGGCAAGCCATCACCATGGTCAGACCAGAACATGATGATGGTGTTTTCAAGAAGTCCTGCTGCCTCAAGTTCTTTGATCTTTTCACCCACCCAATCGTCCATCTCCGAAATATTGGTATAAAATCGGGCCATGTCAAGCCTCACAGAATCTGTATCGGGGTAGATGGGTGGAACCTTGATCCGTTTGGGATCAACCCGCAAGGGCCTGTTGCTCCTAGCCCAAACCTGGCTTTCATGCGTGATATTGGAATTGAATACTGCAAAAAAGGGCTGGTCTTTTTGCCTGTTGCGGTAATGTGCTTTGGACCCTGTTTCATCCCAGAAGGTGAGCTGCTCTTCAAACTGATAGTCGGTTTTATCGTTGTTGGTGCAATAATACCCTTCCGCACGCAGGTACTCGCCGAGGTGTCTTACACCAATAGGCATCACAGCCGAATAGCTTTGTGGTAGTCCGGTTTGCGCAGGATATGTATTCATCAGGGTTCGCATGTTGTGCCCCCCGTTGCTGGTCTGCATGCGTCCTGTAATGATGGCATTTCTGCTGGGTGCACAAACACCAGCAGCGGTGAATGCACGGGTGTAGCACTGCCCCTGCTTTGCAAGTCGGTCAATGTTAGGCGTTGGCACCGTGGAATCACCGTAACAGCCCAAGCGCGGACTCATGTCTTCAACACTGAGCCAGATGATGTTTGGTCGTTTGGTTTTAGCTATGGGTTTTAAAACTGGTTTTGTTGTCAGTAGATAGGGAGCCATCACCCGTTGCCAAATCAGGTACCCCTCCGCATTCATGTGCAACCTGTCGGCAACAAAAAGTTCCTCCCTGAAACTGCCGTCGCTGTTGAGCATGGGCGGGAAAATATCAATGAAATCTGTATTACCTGCTGATTGGCA
>JBDLUN010000243.1:0-4964 GCA_039805245.1 Bacteroidota bacterium | reverse complement strand
GGGGTCAATTGGCCTTGCGAGGTCAGTTATTTGTTCCGGGAAAAGAATCTGGGATGTGGAAGGGCTGTACAAGAAGCAATCGATTGGTTTTTTTCTTTTGAAGAGTCAGGAATAATTTTAGAAGACGATTGTCTGCCGAGTGATTCTTTTTTTCCTTTTTGCGAAGAGATGCTGGACAAATACAAAGACAACCCTAAGGTATTCCATATTACGGGTTCCAACTTTCAGTATGGTAAAAAAAGGGGAAGTGCTTCCTATTATTTTTCTTCGTGTATACATGTATGGGGATGGGCGAGTTGGAGAAGGGCATGGCAACATTATGACAGGGATATGCGTGAATATGAAAAGCTGAAGAATAGCCATCCTTTGAAGAATATCCTTCCCTGGTCTCAATTTGATGAAGTGGTTGAAGGTAAAATCGACACTTGGGATATGCAATGGTTTTATACCTGTTTGCATAACCGGGGTTTATCCATCATCCCAAACCAAAACCTGATCAGGAATATTGGTTTTGGCAGTCAGGGTGCAACACATACCGATTTTAGGGAACCAGATTATATCAAAAAATCCATGTTGTCTGAACTGAAATTTCCATTGAATCATCCCCATAAATTGAAATCTGATTCCGATGCAGATAGGTTTACTGGAATTAAAGTATTCGGAACCGCAAAACATGCTGCCTGGAAGGTATTGATGAGCAAAATCAAAAAAGCCATCACCAGACATTGATACTCCATATGCGAAAACTTTCTATCATAACCGTTAACTATAATAATTATGAGGGGCTAATCGCTACCTTGGAGAGTGTCCGTAACCAGACCTGCCATCCTTTTGAGCATTGGGTGATTGATGGTGGGTCAAGTGATATGCAGCAGAGTTTTGCGGCGCTGACTGAAATATTTGATTTCAAATTTGTTAGTGAATCGGACAAAGGAATCTACCATGCCATGAATAAGGGCATTGCCAAATCTTCAGGTTCACATTTGTTATTTCTTAATAGTGGGGATGCTTTTGCAGACAAAAATTCATTGGCTGTTCTCTGGAATAGCATTACAACAGAGGATTTTTATTATGCTAACATATATCAGGTTGATGGCACTGAGAGAGTAAAGACAGCTTATCCTGAACAGTTGAATCTGGATTATATGATTTGCTATGGATTACCGCATCAAGCTACAATCATCCGCAAATCACTTTTTGATGAGGTTGGTTTGTATGATGAAACATACAAGATTATATCAGATTGGGTTTTCTTCATGGAAGCCCTGTTTATGAAAGAGGCAACATACGGAATGACCGAGGATGCCGTTGTATTGTATGACAGCACAGGTGTAAGTAGTCAACATCAAAATACAAGAGCAATCGTTTCTGAACATGTTGACTACATCAACCGTATGTTTCCGGATTTTTTGCAAAATTACAAATTAAACAGCCCCTATGTAAAAAAGCATTTCCGACGTATGCCACGCTGGCAGCGATTCGTTAAGCGGTTTCTTTTCAATCAATTCAATAAAATATAGGTATTGCCCTGTTTTTCAATCATCATACCTTGCTACAACCAGGCACATTTCCTGAATGATGCTCTGCAAAGCTTACTTTCACAGTCTTTTGCAGACTGGGAGGCTATCATTGTGAATGATGGTTCGCCTGATGACACATCATTAGTGGCAAATGCATGGATCGAAAGGGATTCCCGAATCAGATTGATTGAACAACAGAATGCCGGTTTATCGGCTGCCAGAAATGCAGGTATAGCTAAATCCAACGGACTATACATAGGCCTGCTAGATGCCGACGACAAATATGGTCCTGATTTTTTGCAAAGAGTCTTTACACTATTAGAGCAGGGATTTGACATGGTTTGTTGTGGATATACCTATTTCAACACAAATGGAACCATTCACAAAGTTGTCAGACAGTCCGAACATCTTGATTTCAAATCCATTTTAACTGGTAATCTCTTTCCTCCGGTGGCCTTGGTATTTGAACGGAAAGTGCTGGACAGAATAGGATTGTTTGATACAGATTTGAAAAGTGCCGAGGACTGGGACCTTTGGATCAGGATGTTCAAAGTGGAGGTGAAGTTGAGTGTCATAAAGGATTCACTCGTCTTTTATCGCATTTCAGATAACAGTATGAGCCGGCAAGCATTCACTATGTATGAGGCATTGAAAAATGTGGCCCAAAGAGCTTGCCAAAAGGATCATAGGCTTAGTTCTTCAGTTGTATCTGGTGAAGATGTTGCTGGTGAACTGCCTCTAACTGTTAAGAGATTGCTGTTGATGTGCATGGGGGTTGCCGTGATGCAAGGCAAGCTGGAGGAGGCCGTAGCATTGATTTACCGGGAGTCTGGGGATTGGGGTTTTGAATTGGCGCCGGAAGACTTCAAATACATGTGTTCTTACCTTAGTTTCCGATATCAAGTTGCCAATGATGATCTAAACTGGATTAGGCATGAATTGATGCCAATGTTTAGCGTCTTTTTTGAAAAATTGGCATGGCAAGGTTTGGATAGCCAAAAGGCTCATGCAGCCGTATTTTCCATTCACCGAAAATTGATTACGCGGAAAAAGTGGGGAATTATTTCACCTTTAATCAATCAACTCAGTTGGTAAGGGGGATTTCCATAGTCGTATGTACATACAATGGAAGAGCCGGGATGCAGCTCTTGTTTTCCCATTTTGCAGCACTTCAGATTCCTGATGGACTTGATTGGGAAATAGTGTTGACTGATAATGCTTCGACTGATGGAACTGTTGAATGGGTTCAGGAATTGGTTAAGGTTCAGGATTGGCGTTTCAATTTGAAATGCATTCGTGAAGAGAAACCAGGACTTAATCATGCACGGGAAGCTGGTGCAAGGGCTGCCAAGCATGATTGGATACTTTTTTGTGATGACGACAATCTATTAAATCCGGATTACCTCGAGCATTGGTTCGAAATAGTAAACAATAATCCTGATCTGGGTGCAATAGGTGGTCAAGGGATCTTAAGTGATGATCTTGTTCGTCCGGATTGGTTTGAAAAATACAGTCACAGTTATGCATTGGGTCCGCAGGCATCATCCTCAGGTATTCTACCAAGAGGATCTGCTTTGTATGGAGCGGGATTGTTCGTATATAAGAAGCAAGTTTTGAAATGGAGGGACGCTGGATTCCAAATGATTATGAGCGACCGCAAAGGGAACAGTTTGGCTTCTGGTGGGGATTTGGAGTGGTGTTATCTTTTGCAATTACAGGGATTAAGTTTGTATTATGATGATAAGCTTGTTTTTGTTCACCACATTAGGCAAGACAGATTAATATGGTCCTACTATATCAAATTGAAACAGGGTATAGCTTCAGGTGTTGCATTGTTGGAGCCTTACCGTTTTTTGATTTTGAAAGGTAATGCTGTATTTGCTTTTTTATTGTATCAAACTGGTAAGACCTTCATGGCTCAGGTTATTTGGTACTATCAGAAGCTCAAATTGATAATCATTCCTGTTGGAAGGCTATCAGATGAAAGCCTTTTGGGACTTCAGATTGTAGCTGCAAAAGCCTCCTCTTACAGGAAATCTTATTTCAGATCCGTATCCGGATTTTTCAAATTGAAAAAAATCCTGAATGCCAACATTTAGTATAATCATACCGGCATACAACAGGGCAAATTCAATTTCCAAGACACTTGATTGTTTGTATGCGCAGACATATGCAGAATTTGAAGTCATCGTGGTCGATGACGGTTCAACCGACAATACAAGGGATATTGTTTCCCAATATGTGAACCGAAAAGGTCTTTTTTATTATTTTCAGCCAAATAGTGGTGTTTCTGCAGCGAGAAATTTTGGGGCAAAACATGCTTTAGGTGACTACCTGTTATTTTTGGATTCCGACGATACGGTTGCATCAACATGGGTGGAGGATTATCATGTGAGGATTTTGGAAGATGATGCAGACTTGCTTTATTGCGGGATTAGCAGGATACGGAATGGAGTTGTCATTGGAACGACAGATCCTACCAATCCCTTTAACAATGGGATTGCCTATGGCAATTTTATTCCTGGTTCATTTTGCCTTAAAAAGGAATTGTTTGAGTCGGTTGGCGGATACGATATAATCCTGTCTTATAGTGAAAATACGGAATTGAGTTTCAGATTGAAGCAGAAAAATCCTAAAGAAGCCTTTATTACAGCTTGCAATCTGGAGTATCATGTTTCTGAAGATGGACTGAGCAAGAATTGGTTAAACAGAAAGAATGCCATGTTGCATATCCTTGAAAAGCACCGGAATATTCTAGAACAGGAGCTCCAGACCAAGTACAGGTTTTTGTCCATAGCGGGTGTGGCAGCTGTGCATACCCGTGATTGGCCTGCTGCCCAAAAATCATTTCGTGAAGCTTGCATAATCAGGCCATTCAGTTTGATTTGTCACCTGCGTTATGGGGCTTCCTTCTTTCCATTTATGGCCAATAAAATCTGGAAACAATGACAGAACCGGTTTTCAATCTCCAAAAATTTGCCGCTTTTATCATTACCCGGGATAGGCCCAAATACCTTGAAAATACCATCCAGGAATTGAAAAGTCAAACGATTTCGCCTGCACTTATCTTGATAGTGGACAATAGCGAAACAGATCTGACAAGGAGCCAATATGAAGAATCAATTGGTAAAGATATTGCATATATGCATACCGGATACAATGCCGGTCCGGCCGGAGGTGCATATTATGGTTTTAAAACACTCTTTGAAAAGGGATATGATTGGGTCATGTGGGTGGATGATGATGATCCGCCCAAATTCAACGATATGACAGAGGAAATGGTCAAAATCATTGAAAACAATGCAGCTGTAAGGCTCGGTATGGTGGGAGCTGTTGGAGAACGATTCGACCGTAAATCAGCCAAGACAATCAGATACAGGGACCAAGAACTCAAAGGGTATTTGCAAGTTGATACAATATCTGGAAACATGTTTCCGTTGGTGA
>JBDLUN010000242.1:0-12742 GCA_039805245.1 Bacteroidota bacterium | reverse complement strand
AACCGCTGGCCGACAAAATCCAAAGGCCCATCAACAAGGTGATAACAGCAGATGGCCAGGTGATGCCGAACCATAACCTCCTGAGCATAACAGCAAACTGTTTTTGCAAAATGGAGCGCTCTGGATCTGCAAGCAGATTGGCCTCCGTATTGTAGATGAAAAGTCGCGGCATGTAAAAGAGACCGGCAAACCAGGTCACTACAAAAATGATATGCAACGCCTTGATGTATTCAGTATGCATGGATCAGGATAGAATCATTTTGTCTGAACCGGCTTTCACATCCTCCACATATCCTTTCAAGGTGCTAACCCAGTCAGGATGTGTATTGAGACAGGGAATCATGGTAAACGACTCTCCACCGGCATGGATGAATTCTTCTTTGCCCTCTTCTGCAATTTCCTCCAGGGTTTCAAGACAGTCGCTGACAAAAGCAGGACAAGCAACAAGCAATTTCTTGACGCCTTCTTTGGGCAGCTCTTCCAAACGGTTGGCAGTGTAGGGTTTGAGCCATTCTTCACGACCCAGCCTCGACTGGAAAGAGTATTCAAACTTATCAGCAGGAATGCCCAGCTTTTCTACAACGAGCATGGTTGTGGTGTGGCAATGCTGACGGTAACACTGTTTGTGTGCAGGTGAATCCACAGAGCAGCAATTGTTCACTTTTAAGCAATGACAACCAGTGGTATCCCCTTTGCGGATATGCCTCTCAGGCACACCATGGTAACTGAACAAAATCTTATCATAATCCTGCTCCAGAAAGGGGGCAATACTGCTGGCCAACGCGTTGATGTATTCCTCATCTTTATAATAAGGTTTGATGAAGGTAAGCTTGAAAGGATATTTTTCCTTTTCATAAACTTCCTTGGCATATTCAACAGCAGTCTCGTAACTGCTCATGGCATAGTGAGGATATAGCGGTATGGCAATCACTTCATCAAGACCCTCAACCTGTTTCATCAGGCTGTCAAACGCTGCCTTTGGAGTGGGATTTCCATAGCGCATGGCTATCTCTACTGGCTCTTCAACGTGCTGCTGTAAAGCCTGTTGTAACTGGCGGGTCAACACCATCAGCGGTGATCCTTCGTCAGTCCAAATGGACCGATATGCCTTCGCAGATTTTGGGGATCGGAATGGAACAATAATGCCCCGAACCAATAACAACCGCAACAAATAAGGATAATCAATGACCCGCTCATCCATCAAGAACTCACTCAAATACTTTCTCAGATCTTTCACCGACGTGGAATCAGGAGACCCCAAATTCATTAACAAAATCGCCTTCATAAGAATAATTTCTATGTTTGCAAAGCTAACCAATAGCCCTCCAGGCACCGGCTCAGTCAGTCACTGGAGTGTCAAAAAAACGGAAACCATCAATTAAAATTGCCTGAAACACAATAAAACGGTTGAATTGACATTTTAATGACAAGACAGTTTGCACGAGGTTTTACCCCGTGATACTTTTGTGTTCGAAACCCCCAAATCATGGTTTACGTCAAATCCACTCCCTTTCATTTTTGCATGGCCGGTGTAAACTACCGGAAAACTGATGGTCACCTGAGAAGCAGGTATGCGCTCAATGACAATCAATATGAAACTTTGCTGCAATTGGCCGGATCCTTTCAGGTGGAGGAATGTTTCGTCATTTCCACTTGCAACAGGACAGAAATTTATGGCACAACAGACAGTGTCAATAAGCTCATGCAATTGCTTTGTACACAAACTGAAGGAGACCTGGCTGGGTTTGAACAAATTGCCTACACCAAAAAAGGGGAAGAGGCAATTGCTCATTTGTTTGACGTAGTTTCTGGACTCGACTCCCAAATCCTTGGAGACTATGAGATTGTAGGTCAAGTTAAAAAGTCCGTCAAAATTGCAAGGCAATACGGCATGCTCGGTGCGTACACAGACAGGGTAACCAACCTGGCCTTTCAATGCTCCAAAAAAATCAAAACTTCCACCTGCCTCAGTGGTGGCACCATATCGGTATCCTTTGCAGCCATTCAATACCTGAAAGACAACCTCAAGGATGCCTCCAACAAAAAAATTCTCTTAATCGGTACCGGCAAATTCGGCAGGATCACTTGCAAGAATCTGGTGGATTATCTCGACAATAAAAACATCACCCTGCTCAACAGGTCCATTTGCAAAGCGGAGTCGCTTGCAGCAGAATTGGGACTACAAGTGGCCCCCATGGAGGCTCTGCCTGAATTGCTGAAAACAGCAGACGCAGTGCTGGTGGCCACCAACGCACAAAAACCCATCATCCTCAAAGAGCAGTTGGATCATGGCCGTGAAATGGTGGTGATCGACTTGTCAATTCCCTTCAATGTAGAAGAGTCTGTGAAAGAACTGCCCGCCATCAACCTCATCAATGTAGACGATTTATCGAGAATCAAAGATGAAACCCTGGAGAAACGCTATGCTGAAGTACCCAAGGCGAAAGCCATCATCAATACCCATATCCAGGAATTTATGGAATGGGTATCCATGAGGCGCTATGTTCCGGTCATGCAATCCCTGAAATCCAAACTCATTGAATTGCACGAATCCCAACCGGAGCTGTTGGGATATTCTTCGAAGTCCACAGAAAAAAGAATCCAAAATGCCATCAACGGCATGGTCAACAAAATGCGCAGGCAGGATAACAAAGGCTGCCATTACCTGGAAGCCATCAACGAATTCATGACTGCAACAGCCTGATATGGGAAAAAAATTACGCATTGGAACGCGGGAAAGTCAGCTCGCCGTTTGGCAGGCAACTACCGTTCAAGGAATGCTTGCTGAAAAAGGAATTGAGAGTGAACTTGTTCTCATCAAAAGTGAAGGCGATATTGACCTGAAAACCCCTCTATATGCCATGGGCGTTCAGGGTGTATTCACCCGAAGCCTGGACATAGCTTTGCTGAATGGCAAAATTGATATCGCCGTGCACTCCATGAAGGATGTGCCCACACAACTCCCAACAGGAATCATACAATCGGCTGTACTCAAACGGGGGCCTGTAAAAGATTTGCTCGTATTCAAGGGCAATTGGCATCTGTCTGACGGACAATGGGTCAAAACAGACGGATCTTCTATGCAGATTGCTACCAGTAGTGTGCGCAGAACATCACAATGGCTGAACAGGTATCCTAATACTTCCATCCATAATCTCCGTGGCAATGTCAACACCAGGCTGCGCAAATTGGCAGAGGAAAATTGGGATGGTGCCATTTTCGCAGCGGCAGGTTTGGAACGTATAGGTCTCAGGCCTGAGCATTCAATTGAATTGGATTGGATGCTGCCAGCACCAGCACAGGGCGCCATCATGGTGGTATGTGGTACGGATGACCAATATGCATTCGATGCCTGTCAACTCCTGAATGATGAACCTACTGCGCAGTGCACCAAAGTTGAACGCGACTTCCTCAGAACCCTCATGGGTGGATGTTCAACACCGATCAGTGCCCATGCAACCATTACCGATAATACCATGCACTTTCAGGGTGAAATACTGTCTCTGGATGGCGCACAAAAAGCAGCTGTTGATCAACATATCGCACTTGACCAGGTCGACAATTGGGGAAAGGTTGCAGCAGAACTGATCCTTGCACAAGGCGGTCAAGCCATTGTGGATGCCATCAACCATGCCGGAAATTAATCACCATATTTTATCCACCAGACCTTTGGAAGAGGCATTGGTGGAGGAAGCGGCAAAACAGGGTATTGCAATAGACCAGTCTGACTTCATTGCAACAAAACCCATCCTCAATCAAGAAACAATTCAAAGCATAAAGTCTGCCATCTATAAAAAGGCAGCAGTGGTATTCACCAGTATGAATGCTGTTGACGCAGTGCATGCGCAGTTGGCAGACCATTCGCCTGAGTGGAATATCTTCAGCATCGGCCATACCACACAGCAACTTATCCGGGATTATTTCAAAGCATCGAGGATGATGGCCACCGGTGATTCAGCAGCGCAACTCGCCCAGGCTATTGTTGACACTGCTTCTGTCAGCGATGTCATATTTTTTTGCGGAGACAGCAGAAGGGATGAATTGCCCTCCATCTTGCGAGCCAATAACATTCAGGTCAATGAAATAACCGTTTACCAAACGCTGATCACTTCCGCCCCAATTGCCAAAGTCTATGACGGCATCCTGTTCTTCTCCCCCAGTGCTGTTGAAAGTTTTTTTACTACCAACACACTACCAACACATACAATTCCGTTTGCCATAGGAAAAACAACAGCAGAAGCCATCAGGATGCATACGCAGAATCCGATAATCATCAGTGAATCACCGGGCAAAGACAAGCTTGCCAGGCAGGCTATTGCATATTTCTGTGACCAAAGAACAAACTAATTTTATCTTTATACCATCCAATATCACCCGATTAAATCGACACTATGACAGAACTGAAGAATGATCTCCTGCTCAAGGCACTTCGTGGAGAAGCGGTTGAAAGACCACCCGTGTGGATGATGCGCCAGGCCGGCAGATACCTTCCTGACTATATCAAACTGCGGGAAAAATATGATTTTTTTACGCGTGTACAGACACCCGAGCTGGCAACAGAGATAACCCTTCAACCAATTGACCAGGTTGGCGTAGATGCTGCCATCATATTCAGCGATATCCTTGTCATCCCACAAGCCATGGGTGTAGAGGTTTTGATGGAGGAAGGCAAAGGTCCTTCCCTGCCCCGCACCATCAAAACACAAGCAGATATCGATAGCCTCATCACCACAGGTGTGGAAGAGAGTCTGGGCTACATGTACGCAGCGTTGAAACTCACCAAAAAAGAATTGAATGGTCGTGTGCCGCTCATTGGCTTTGCCGGTGCGCCATGGACAATCCTTTGCTACATGGTAGAGGGAAAAGGCAGCAAAACATGGGATAAAGCCAAACAGTTTGCTTACACCCAGCCCGCGCTGGCCCACAAGCTGCTGCAAAAAATCACTGATATCACCATCAATTACCTGATTGAACAAGTGAAAGCCGGCGCTGATACCGTTCAGGTATTCGACAGCTGGGCAGGTTCATTGAGCCCTGCCGACTTCAAAACATACGCCCAACCATACCTCTTCCAGATTGCAACAGCACTCAAGCCCCATGCACCGGTAATCCTGTTCCCCAAAGGAAGCTGGTATGCACTTGAAGACATCACCGGCAGCGATGCCAGTGGCGTTGGCATCGATTGGTGCATATCACCCCAAATGGCAAGGCAATTGACGCGAAATAGCATCACCATACAGGGCAATTTCGACCCTGCTATGTTGCTGGCCCCGGTAGCAGAGATCAAAAAGTCCGTAACCAACATGATCAATGCATTCAGTACACAACGGTACATCGCCAACCTTGGTCATGGCATCACCCCCAATGTCCCTGTTGATCATGCCAGGGCTTTTGTGGATGCCGTTAAGGAATATAGAAGCTAAACCGCAGTTTAAATCGCGCAATCACTGCTCTTATGTCAATCAAGGAAAACTGGATTACATTCATACATCAGCTGCAAGATGATATCTGTGCAGCATTGGAAGCCACTGACGGCCAAGCAAAGTTCAGGGAAGATGCATGGCAACGCCCCGAAGGTGGTGGCGGTAAAACCCGCGTAATGGCTAATGGTAAGGTTTTTGAAAAAGGTGGTGTCAACACATCCATCGTTTTCGGAGAAGTTACTGATGCCATGAGGACCCAATTGAAAATCAATGGCGACAATTGGTTTGCCTGCGGACTCAGCCTGGTGATTCACCCGGTTAATCCATTTGTGCCAACCATTCACTTCAACTACAGGATGTTTGAACTTTACAATGCAGCGGGTGATACCATTGACCGTTGGTTTGGTGGCGGTACAGACCTTACACCCTATTACCTGGATGTGGCAGATGCAACGCATTTTCACAAGACATACAAAGATGCCTGCGATAAGTTTGATGTCGCTTTCTATCCACATTTCAAAAAAGAATGCGACAATTACTTTGTTAACTGGCACAGAAATAACGAAAGAAGGGGTATTGGTGGCATTTTCTATGATTACCAAAGACCCACAGCCGACAGGGATGCGTCTTTTTGGATGAACCTGGCTAAAGCCTGCGGATACGGTTTCATCGACGCCTACATACCCATCGTCAACAAACATAAAAATGAAGCGTACACAGAAGCAAATAAACATTGGCAGGAAATCAGAAGAGGCCGCTATGTGGAATTCAACCTTGTTCACGACAGGGGAACTTTATTTGGACTGAAAACCAATGGCCGGACAGAAAGCATCCTGATGAGTTTGCCACCTACTGTTCGCTTTGAATATGATTATGTTCCAGCCGCTGGCACTCCAGAGGATTTGATTCAGCAGGCCTGCCTGCATCCGAGAGATTGGCTGGCCAACCAACACTAACCCATACAATTTTCAGCATGTACCTGCAACGCCGCAACCGCATACTCCGAAACAACCCTGCCATCAGGGATATGGTCAGGGAAACAATATTATCGCCCAATGATTTTATTGTCCCACTATTCATCGACGCAGGTGAACATATCAAAACGGAGATCCCATCCATGCCGGGCTACTTCAGAAACAGCTTGGATGTAACCGTCAAAGAAGTGAAAGAATTGTGGCATATGGGATTGAAAAGTGTTTTGCTTTTCATCAAGTGTGAAGACCCCCTGAAAGACAATACCGGCAGGGAAGCATGGAATCCGGATGGATTGATGCAGCGCAGCATCAGGGCGATTAAAGATGCTGTTCCTGAAATGTATATCATGTCAGACATCGCCCTTGACCCCTATTCCTCTTATGGCCATGATGGCATTGTAAGAGAAGGCAAAATTGTTAACGATGAAACGGTTGAAGCGTTGGTGCAAATGAGCATCAGCCATGCCGAGGCGGGAGTTGATATGGTAGCTCCCAGCGATATGATGGACGGCAGAATTGGCGCTATCCGCAAAGGGCTGGAAGAGAACGGATACACCCAAACGGGTATAATGAGCTACAGTGCCAAATATGCATCCTGTTTCTATGGTCCGTTTAGGGATGCGTTGGACTCTGCTCCCGGATTTGGCGATAAAAAAACATACCAGATGGATTATGCCAACCGGCTGGAAGCCGTAAAGGAAACCGTCATGGATGTACAGGAAGGTGCGGATATAGTGATGGTTAAACCCGCGCTCAGCTACCTTGATATCATCAGGGACGTTAAAAATGCGGTGAATGTGCCGGTGAGCGCATACAATATCAGTGGTGAATACGCCATGATCAAGGCGGCAGCCCAAAAAGGCTGGATCAACGAAGACAAGGCTATCCTGGAAGTTCTAACTTCTATCAAACGCGCAGGCGCGGATATGATAGCTACCTATTTTGCAAAAGATGCAGTCAGATTAATCGGATAAAAAAATTGTGAAGCTATGCATACCGGAATAAGTCAGTCACTTTTCAACAGGGCACAACAGAGCATACCCGGAGGGGTCAATTCACCCGTGAGGGCTTTCAAAAGTGTTGGAGGCACTCCCCTCTTCATGAAAAAGGCAAAAGGTGCTTACCTGTATGATGCAGACGGCAACCGTTATATCGACTATATTGCTTCCTGGGGACCGATGATTCTCGGACATGCCTATGGCCCCGTTGTAGAGGCCATCCGGGAAAAGGCCTACGATTCCACGTCATTTGGGGCACCCACCGAATTGGAAATTGAAATGGCCGAGCTAATCATCAGCATGGCTCCCAACGTTGACCTGATCAGGATGGTCAGCAGCGGTACCGAAGCCTGTATGAGTGCAATTCGCCTGGCCAGGGGTTTCACCGGTAAAAACAAATTCATCAAATTCGAAGGGCATTACCATGGCCATGCGGATTCATTCCTGGTAAAAGCCGGTAGCGGAGTTGCCACCTTCGGCATACAGACCGTTCCAGGCATAACCGCTGGGGTTTCGAATGATACCCTCACAGCACCCTATAACGATTTGGAAGCGGTCAAAACACTGGTGGAGCAGCACAAAAACGAATTGGCAGCCATCATCGTAGAACCTGTTGCCGGTAACATGGGATGTGTTTTGCCACAACCCGGATTCCTGGAAGGATTGAGGCAAATTTGTGATGAGGAAGGAATGTTGTTGATATTCGATGAGGTGATGACCGGTTTCAGGTTGGCACCGGGAGGAGCACAAGAGCGGCTCGGCATCAACGCAGATCTGGTGACCTATGGCAAAGTGATTGGTGGAGGCATGCCCGTTGGTGCCTTCGGCGGCAGGCGTGCAATCATGGAAATGGTTGCCCCACTGGGCGGCGTTTACCAAGCAGGCACGCTGAGTGGCAATCCCATTGCCATGATTGCTGGTAAAACCCTGTTGGACGAATTGAAATCAGATCCCAACATTTACCATGAACTTGACCAAAAAACAGGATACCTGAAAGACGGACTGGAGAAAGCGCTGAATGCTTGGGGCAAACCCTTTGTCATCAATCAACTGGGATCCATGATCAGTGTTCATTTTTCAGCAAATCCCATCAATAATTTCAATGATGCGGCGCAGGCTAACAATGAGCTGTTCAAAAAATACTTTCATGCAATGCTGGGCAAAGGCATATACCTTCCCCCATCGCCCTTTGAGAGTTGGTTCCTGAATAATGCACTCACCCGGGAAGACCTAGATGAGACCATCAGCGCCACAGCAGCTTGTCTGGAAATGCTATAGCTGAAAACCATCGGCATTAGGTGCTTAACCGATTATCCGATTTTTCCTTTTTGCATTGTTTTTTTGGTTAAATTAAGGCATGTTTGAATTTACATGATTCTACATGCCCTCATCAACCAAAACATTTGCATGAAAAGCTTTATCCAAAGAAGTTTCCTTGTTGTATCCATCCTCTGCTTCACGTATACAGGCATGGCACAACAAAAAGTGGTCAACACATCATCAATTTCCCAATCCCACCCCAGAATCCTGCTTTTTGAAGGCGAAGAAAAAGAGCTCATCCAATCCATTGATCAGGATAGCACTTGGTCGATGCTTCATCGGGCCATGCTCAAAGAATGCGATAGACTGCTCGCCATTGAGCCGGTAAAGCGTATCCAGATCGGCAGAAGATTACTCGACAAATCAAGAGAAGCGCTGAGAAGGATTTTCATGCTTTCTTATGCATACCGCACAAGCAGGGATGACCGGTATTTCAAACGCGCGGAAAAGGAATTGCTCGCCATTGCGCAATTCAGCGACTGGAATCCTACACATTTTTTGGACGTTGCTGAAATGACCATGGCAGCAGCAATTGGCTACGATTGGCTGTATCCCAATCTGGATGCCCCTTCCCGGGACATCATCCGGGATGCCATCATCAAAAAGGGATTGGAGCCCTCCCTGGACAACAAATACAATAGCTGGCTCAAAGCAGAGCATAACTGGAATCAGGTTTGCAATGCGGGCATGACCTATGGCGCCATGGCCATTTATGAGCACGAGCCTAGTTTGGCGAAGCAAATCATCGACAGAGCTGTAGGCTCCATCGCTATCCCCATGGGAGATTATGGTCCAGATGGAATCTACCCCGAAGGTTATGGCTATTGGGGATATGGCACCAGTTTCAATGTACTCTTCAACAGCGCCATCGAAAAACTGTATGGAACAGATTTCGATCTGAACCAGCTTCCGGGCTTTCTGAAGACCGGAGGATTCATGGAAAACATGACCGGACCAACAGGCAAGCCCTTCAACTATTCTGATGCTGGAAGTACCGGAGGATTTCATCCTGCCATGTTTTGGCTGGCTAATAAAACCATGGACCCAAGCCTGCTATGGATAGAAAAAAACTACCTGATCCAGGCCAATGCTGAGAGACTGGTAAAAGACAGGTTGCTGCCAGCCATTATGCTCTGGAAAGGCAAGTTTACTGCCAAGGATATAGTGGCACCAAAAGCGTTAACCTGGACAGGGATGGGCAAAAACCCCATTAGCATGATGCGCACGTCATGGACAGATTCCAACGCCATCTATGTGGCCACAAAGGGTGGCTCTGCCTCTATCAATCACGCACACATGGATATCGGTTCATTTGTGATGGATGCCATGGGCGTGAGATGGGCCATGGATTTTGGCATGCAGGATTACGAATCACTTGAATCCAAAGGCGTCAAACTTTGGGGCAGAACACAGAATTCGGAAAGATGGAATGTTTTCCGATTGAATAATTTCACACACAACACACTAAGTGTCGACAGCCAATTGCAGGTTGTAGCCGGACATGCCCCCATCATCAGTACAGGCAATTCGGTGAACAACATGTTCACGGTTTTCGACCTTAAAACTGTTTATGATAGACAGTTGACTGATGCAAAAAGAGGAATATCTATCCTTGATCAAAATCAGGTGTTGGTTAGGGATGAATATGCAACGGGAGCAAAAGAAACCAAAATAAGATGGACCATGTTGACCCCGGCTCTTACCAACATCACCGGTAAAAATGAAATCACACTGGAAAAAGATGGAAAGAAGCTGAAACTGGTAATTGATGCTTCTCAAGGGCAACTCCAGATGAAAACATGGAGCACCATTGGACCCAACAGTTACGACGCCTCCAATCCAGGCACCATCCTGGTAGGCTTTGAACTGACACTACCTGCAAATGCAAGCGCATTCACCAACGTTTACCTGCTACCCGGCTCAACAAAAAAATCTAAAAAGATGAAGAAACAACCACTTTCAACATGGGGCCAATAAGCCGATTTTGTGTTTTGTTTTTTTCCAAGTTGATCTTTGCCCCGATTTTCCTTCAGGGTCAGCAAGTAACTGATGGATACAGAGGTATTTGGTTTACATTAGGACAATTTTCAACCTATGGAGATAAATATTCAGGAGGGTTGGGAACTTATACGGCAAACCATGTTCCCACAGCCATTTACAGCAAAAAGGTTAAAAAAACGTACTTCGTATATGGCGGCGCCTCTACTGCTGATAGGAATACCCTTCAAATCATGATATCCTATTATGATCATCGGAATGGTACTGTACCTAAACCAATCATTGTTGTGGAAAAAAAGGGAGTTAATGATCCGCACGACAATCCATCGTTGTCAATTGATGAAAAGGGTTATATCTGGGTCATTGTCAGCGGCAGAAACACCAGCAGACCAGGATACATTTTCAAAAGCACACAACCTTACCATATAGACGGATTTGAAAAAATTCTTGAAGACAATATCACCTATCCCCAACCATGGTTTATCCCTGTGAAAGGCTTCATGCATCTGTTTACCCGTTATACAAATGGCAGGGAGCTATACTGGTCGGTCAGCCAGGATGGACTTGAATGGACTAATGCCCAAAAAATTGTGGGATTCGGTGGACATTATCAGATTTCCGTAGCCCATGAAACAAAAGTATATACAGTGTTCAACTATCATCCCGGGGGAAATGTAGACAAGCGAACCAATATCTACTTGATGCAAACAGCAGACATGGGAAAAACCTGGCAGAACATTGATAACCAAACATTGCCAATCCCTTTGGATAAAGTTGCAAATGCATCATTAGTCCACGATTATCAACTGACGAAGCAACTCGTCTATTTGCAGGACATCAACATCGACGAAAATGGCCAACCCGTTATTTTGGCACTCATATCAAAAGACCACAGACCAGGCCCGGAAGGGAACCCTCGAGAATGGGTTATCTGGAAAAGAAAAAATGGCAGCTGGCAGGAGACAAAAGTGACGGAGTCTACGCACAATTATGACATGGGCTCACTTTACGTTGAAAAACAGCAATGGACCATCATCGGACCTACAGAGCCTGGTCCACAACATTGGGGAACTGGCGGAGAAATGGCGAAGTGGGAAAGCAGGGATGCTGGTGACACCTGGCAGAGGACAAAATCGCTTACCGCTAACAGTAAGTTCAATCACAGTTATGCCAGAAGGCCATTGCATGCAAACAAAGATTTTTATGCATTCTGGGCTGATGGCCATGCGGATACGCTTTCACCGTCAAGGCTTTATTTTGTGAACAAAAAGGGAGAAGTCAGACAGCTACCCTATCACATGACATCAGAAAAAATGAAACCTCAAAACGCAGTGCCCGATGGAAATAAATAATTTCAAATGCCTTTTCATGCATTTTTACACGATAATCCTTTGTTTCTCCATAGGGATAAGTCCCGCATTAGCTATGCAATCCAATGCTGAACACCCCCATATTCTGGTGAATCAGCAAGACAGAAAAGCAATCCTTGAAAAAATTCGCAATCAGGATTGGGCTGCTAAAATATTTACCGGGATGAAGAGTCGTCTTAACACATATGTTACGAGACATAAAAAAGACCCTGAATGGATTCTGAGCAGATACCTGATGAACAGGATTCCGGGCAAGCGGTACACGGACTTCATTTCTGATGCTGATGGAACACAACTCATTTCCTATGCTGGTGATGCGCCCTTCCCTACTGTAAGGGTTGCACCGCACAAGCGTCAACCCATCAGCAAAGATGGCTTTACCTACAGGCAGCCCACCATTGAAGAGCTCGTTCCAAATGATACTTCCATGCGCATGTTGCTGCAGGTCAATTCCCCTGACGGCAGAAAGGAATGGGCCGATCCCCAAACATTTGTTGACAATATCAATGAGAAAATAAACGCACTGGCACTCGATGCCGCAATTATTTACTGGCTAAGTGGTGATACCAGCTATGCAAGGTTTTCCGCAGATATCCTTTCACAGTGGGCCAGAGGTGCTTACCATCAAAATCCAATACAAGGTCCATGTAGAACAGGTT
>JBDLUN010000241.1:0-3321 GCA_039805245.1 Bacteroidota bacterium | reverse complement strand
CTTCTGCTTTGATGTAATCGTTTACTGGCCTGATAACTACATAGGGTTCTTTGTCGTCATATTGACCAGTGCCTTTATTCAATACCATTATGATTTCATCAACCCGCTTTACCAGGGAGGGGAAGGCCGGATCAACTGGTTTGAGGAAGTTGAACTCCACATCAGCCTTGTTGACTTGCTTGATGAAAGGTGCAGCTCCATGAGCAGTTTGTTGCAGGTATTCGGCCTCTGTTATTTCTTCAACGTCTTCATACCGGTAACGTGGTTCCAGCGCAATATCAGACTGGCCAGTAAACACGGTACTTTTCCCTACTTTACGGGTATTGACAGTCTGAAACTGACAAAGCAGGTTTCCCTTGTAATATTTAGTAACAGTTTTCACGCAGTGGTTTTCGGTTCAAATGATTCCAGAAATTTTTCTTTGGTCATGGGCTTCCGTTCAGCAAAGGGCTTGTGAGGTTCAGTATTGTAAGGGGTATTCTCCCAATAAACGTCTTTATCATAACCTTTGGGTTTGTAGCCGAATCTTTGTTCCAAATGCGCATAACCGGTTGTTGTGGTATCCTTGTATTCCATATCAATGATTTTCCTGTAATGACCAGTGGATAGTGCCGAATATACAAATACCTGATTGGTTTTCAACCGGTACAGCAAGAAATGGGGATATACAAGCAAAAATGCAATGAGCGCCAAAGCAATTGGGAAAAAAGGCATGGTGACAACAGACCTGAAAGTCAGTGATAGAAAATACTGTCCATCCAATTCTTCCTTGAAATGTTCAAGTTGAAGCGCATACCTTTCGGCATGATCAGCTTTCTCGACCACAATCAAGGAATCAATCCGGGCAATGGCCAACTTTTTTTCCCGAACCAATCCGTCTGACTGGTAAATGCCTGCATTCTTGATCAGGTCTGCCTCATTGGCTGCTTTCTCCCTGTTCAAAAGGGTGAGGCTGTTGGCCAAGGCCATTTGCCCATCCTTTTCAAATTCCTGCAAGTAATATTGACGCTTTGCATCATTCAATTCCTCGATGGCTGATTTGTGTAACAACGTGACTAATGGAAATAATACTAACAGTCCCATCACTGTCATGATCACCAGCCTGATGAAGCCTGCAAATCCGGGAACTTTCGATTGTGCTCCAGGCCATTTGAACTTGAACTTGCCCAACATTCTCCTGAAAACAGCAGATTTGGCTGCGGCAGGCTGAGCAGGTGCAGCTTGCGCAGCTGCCTGATTGGTGACTGTTGCCGGCGCTGTTTGTTTAGTGGGTGGAGTGACTTGTTGTTTCGCTTTCAATTCATCGAAGATGGATCTACGAAGTATAATCATGGAAAATCTGACTATGCTTCCAATAATCAGCGATGCCAAAATACCTCCGGGCAGTGCACTCAGAAAATGACCAGTTATGAGGTAAACAAGCATACACGAAGCTACACAGGCCAGCAACAAGAAAACCATGAAACAGATTGTTGTCCGGTTATAGCTGTTCTTTTCCCCGTCGCTTGTTTTTTCCCAGAGTTCCCGCTCCAGACCAAACAAATCAATGGTTATATTTTCAATGGTATCACTCATCAAGCATTGTTCTGCTGAATACTTTCATCGCCTTCGGTGAAAAATTTGTTGGGATCTGCTTTGACATCTGCCAATTTTTTAGCTTCCCACTGCTGGATTATTTCATCATTGATCTTTTCCTGGGACTGTACTTTTTTCTGCTTTTCCAGTTTTGAGAGTTCCACATCGAGGAAACGCCATTTTTCCATGTGTATCAGACCTTTGCTTCCCTCATAGATGTGGTCTTCACGGTAGATGCCGTTTTCAACATTGCGTTTGTTGTTGTAGTTCTCCACCATGAAATCATACACACCTTTGGTCATCATCATCTTGAAGAAGATTGGTCCCATTTCAATACAAAGAAAAACAAGGAGAATGACCCAAGGAACAAGCCCACCTATTTCATGGCTTATTTGAATTCTTTTGAGCAAACCATCGTACCCATGTGCTTTTTTCTCATTTTCTTTATAAGCTTGTCTGAGATCATCAGACATTTTGTTGAGCTGGTCATTGTCAAAATCGAGTTGTTTTTGTATGGCTGCTACTTCTGACTTTTTCAATTCAATGAACTTGTCTTTCTCAGTCCGTTTGGTTTCAATATCGGCCTGCATTTTTTTGGCTACCGGCCCGAAACCATAAGCCCGCTTATCCTGCATTTCAGCCTGTTGACGTTGCACCAACTCATCAATCTGTCCGTCATACAGGGAAATGCTTTTTTCATATTCGGCCTTCTTCCCCTCATATTCAGCCTTTTCTTTTTCAAGCCCCAATCTTTTTATTTTGAAAAGCGAATCCGTTGCCACATTGAGTTCCTGTGCATATTCACTTTGGAATTTGCTCAGTTCAGAATTGATCTCTGACTCGAGAATACGTATTTCAAGTGGGGAAGAAATCGCAAAACCAAGTATCAATGCAATGATGATCCGCGGAATAGCCTGGCCAACTTCCTTTAAAGTGATTGAATCCGTGCCATCACCTTTTCCCGTACTGGAAACAATGAATCTGTCGAGGTTGAAAATGATGGTACCCCATACGATGGCAAAAATAAATGTGAAAATGTTGACTGCTATGGATGCCGTCAAGGAATAATCATTGGCATCACCTTTTGGGCCGAAAATGGTGTGGAAAGCATAACCACCAGAAACTGCTGCAAGCAAGCCGGTGCAAAATACAATACCACCAATACCGGCATATTTCACCCGGTCCTGCATCGGTGCTTTGCCCATAAAATAAGGATCTGCACCGGCAGACCACCAGAGAAAACGGGTTGTCCAATGCGGACCTTTAGGATACATATCTGTCACTTGCGGATCATTGAAATTGTGTTTTGAACTGTCCATAAGTCAATTGATTGTGTTTGTGCGGGGATGATTTGCTTTATAGGTTGAATAATCGTCGTATGCATTCCTGTTCATTTCATTTGCCAAGAGGCGAGGTTGGACAGCTGATCTGACTTTGACAGGCTGCGGATGAAACTCCACATGTGGAGATTCCACATGAAATTGAGGCATTGCAGGCAATTCGGGGGTATGTGAACGGATTGTTTGGGTGCGCGTATTGAAAAAGTTTATCCGCAATTGCTTGTGAAACAATTTTTTGATACCCCAACCTACTCCCCACATGGTGATTTCCCGGCAGTACACATTTGTTACTGATTCAAACTTGCCATTAGCTTTTTTAAAATATCGTGGCCTGAAAAAAGTCTTACTATTGGGTTTTCTGAAAAAAAAACGTTGCAGAAAGGAATTGCCATTATCATATGCAATT
>JBDLUN010000240.1:0-5534 GCA_039805245.1 Bacteroidota bacterium | reverse complement strand
AATGCATCCTGTTGCATTTCCTTTTGCTTGCCAGTCGACAGTTGTTTGACCACAACCGTCCCCTTTTCGATTTCCTGTGATCCCAGGATCACTACAAAATCTATATGCTTCCGCTCGGCATATTTGAATTGCTTGTCGAATTTGGCCGTTTCATGGTAGATCTCCGTTGCTGTTCCGGCTGAGCGGAGTTTTTCTGCCAGTGCAAGAATATGCCGGAGCTCGTCCTTACCTGTATTAAAGCACAAAACCGCAGTGCCTTGCTGGATGTTTTCGGGAAAGGCTTTTAGTTCTTCCATCACATCATAGATCCTGTCTACGCCAAATGAGATGCCTACCCCTGCAATACCTTTCACACCAAACAGCCCTGTCAGATCATCATAGCGGCCACCACCGCCGATGCTGCCCATCTGCACCGTTGTGGCCTTCACTTCAAAAATGGTGCCGGTATAATAATTGAGGCCACGGGCAAGGGAAAGATCAATTACCAAAGGAGAATTGCCATTTGATGCCGGCAGGATGGCATGGTACATCTCCAAAATGGTGCGCAATTCGGCGATACCATCCAAGCCAGGTTGGATGGTGCTGAAAAGTTCTGTCAGTTGTTGCAGTTTGGCCTCGTTGTTGCCCGATACCGCTATAAATGAGGCAACGGTTTCCACCTGTTCCATGCTGAGTCCCTTCGACAGCAGCTCATCTTTTACTTTTTCTAGTCCTATTTTATCCAGCTTGTCAATGGCAATGGTGATATCCATCATCAGATCTTCCCCGCCGCACAATGCCGCCAGTGCTGTGAGGATTTTCCTGTTATTCAGGTGGATAGAAACAGGTACACCCAATAGGGAGAAAACACGGGTATAGATGAGTGCCAGCTCTGTTTCATGGATCAGCGAAGTGCTGCCTGCCACGTCGGCATCACATTGCCAGAACTCCCTGTAACGGCCCCTCTGGGGCCTGTCTGCACGCCACACCGGCTGCATTTGAAAACGTTTGAAGGGAAGGGTAAGCTGACCATGGTTCATGGCAATATACCGGGCGAAAGGGATGGTGAGATCATATCGTAATGCCCTTTCTGTAATACCCTTGTTGGTTTTGCCTGCCAGCACACTATCAAAATCCCGCTTGACTGTTTCCAGCTTGTCGGGGTTGTTTAATCCGTTGTTGAGAATTTTGAAAATCAGTTTATCCCCTTCCTCACCATATTTACCCATCAAGGTCTCCGTGTTTTCCAAGGCTGGCGTCTCCAGCGGTTCAAAGCCATAGCTTTCAAAAACAGTTTGGATGGTGCGCAGGATAAAGGATCTTTTGCGTAAAACGCCCGCGGGGAAGTCACGTGTACCTTGTGGTATGGATGGTTTCATGGTGTAAAGTTACGGCTGTTTCGGTGAAGCATGCATGTTGACCAGTTCTAGACAAGCATGATTGATGAGATCAAAGACTTCATGGAAGGCTGCTGTTGATCGGCCCCAGGGGTCGGGTACGTCCAGATCTGCATTTGGGAATGCGTAGTTCAGCATCAGTTTCACTTTGCCAGCATCATATTTTTTGCCGCCAATGTATCGCATGTCACGCATCACATCAGCTGCCATAGGGATGATCAAGTCGAAGCGGTCGAAGTCTTCTGGGACCAATTGCCTTGATTGCTGCTTGGAAATGTCAATGCCATTGAGTTTGCTCACCAGTTGTGAACCATGGTGTGGGTGCTCTCCGTTATGACAACCATTTGTGCCAGCACTGTCTATCGTCCAGTTCAGTCCCCTCTCTTTGCAGAGGTGTTGCAGAACCCCTTCAGCGATTGGACTTCTACAAATATTCCCCAGGCAAACCATCAATACTTTCATCTGACATTTTTTTTACAAAGATAGATTGTGGAAAACTGTCAGAAACACATCAAAATAGCCATCAGACAGCTAATTTTCATAAATTGCAAGCATGGATACAAATTCATTTCGGGAGAAGGAAGCCAAAAGGCAAGGCAGTTTCAAAATCATTTATGATTTTGCGATGGGCATACTTTGGTTTGGGGCAGGTATTTTCTTTCTGCTCAACAAATACCTGATTGGCAACGCAGGTTTTGATTCCCTAACATCATCCATTTTCGGGATTGCCTGCCTCTGTTATGGTTTTTTCAGACTTTACCGTGGTTTTGCAGCAAAAAAACAACAATGATGAACAATTGGTTGGATAGGTTGGGGGCTTGGGCTGTATTGGTCCTGGTTATGGCAACGGTTTCCTGTTCGGGAAACGGTAAAAAAGCCAAGGTGATTCCCGGTGATGATACCCTCACCAGTGGAACCATCCATATCAGTGTAGACGAATCCTTTGCGCCCATCATTGATTCGCAGATTAAAGTGTTCATGTCTCAACACCCCAAGGCCAACATTATTCCTCACTATAAGCCCGAGGCGGATTGTATCAAGGATTTGTTATCTGATAGCACAAGGATGGTAATCATCACAAGGGGATTAACCGAGGATGAGGTTCCTTTTTACAAGGATACAATTGGGTTTGTACCCCTTTATGGCAAAGTGGCAACCGATGCCATTGCAGTCGTGATGCATCCCCAAGCCAAAGACTCTCTCTTTTCAGTGGCTGAAATCAGGTCGATGTTGAACGGTACTACCGGATACAAATACCAATTGGTGATGGACGGATTAAAGGCAACCAGTACCGTGCGGTTTCTGATTGACTCCGTCTTGCGCGGGCAACCATTGAATGGTAATATCATGGCCGCGCGGAATTCGGAGGGGGTTATTGACTATGTGGCCAACCATCCCAATGCCATCGGTTTCATTGGCGTCAGTTGGATAGGCAACAAGGAAGATCCAGCACAAATGAGTTTCCAAAAAAGGGTTAGGCTCGCCGCCCTGCAATGTGCCAATTGTGAAGAGGAAGTGTATGTAAGACCCTACCAGGCAAATATGGCCATGAAAAGATATCCGCTCAACAGAGGGCTCTACTATATTTTGAAAGAGAATTTTGCTGGGTTGGGTAAAGGATTTGTCAATTTTTTGACCCACGAGAAGGGGCAACTCATTTTCCGCCGTGGATACCTGGTACCCGATCGCATGGCTTTGCAAATCCGCAAGGCAAATGTTTCAGAATAAAAATATGATTTCTTACATTTACACCTCTTAAAATGAAAACGATGCGTAAAATGAAGTTTGGGATAACGCTTTTGGCTTTGATGGTGACTACCGGCATGATGGCACAATCTGTTCAGGAAGGCCGCCGGATGCTGCACATGCAAAGGCATCATGCTGCCAAAAAGATTCTGCAACAACTGGCCGATCAGGCTCCTGCCAATGTGGAAACAGCATATTGGTTGGCTCAGGCCTATTTCGAAAATGGAGATCCCAAAGGGGCTGATGCTGTGTTGGCCAAGGCCATGCAAGGTGAAAATGGCAGCCATCCCTTGTTGCTGGTGGCCAAAGGCCAAGCTGAGTTGATTGCGGGCAAGGCTGCAGACGCGCGCCAGCGCTTTGAAACAGCCATCTCACTCACCAAAGGCAAAAATATAGAGGTGTTGACCGCCATCGGTAAGGCAAACCTTGAAAAGGGTGGTGATGCCGCCTATGGTATTGAAAAGTTGCGCCTTGCTACAGCCATAAAAGGATTCAAGGACCCTTTCACCCATATTTACATGGGCGATCTTTACAGGGGAATGATGAATGGTGGTGAAGCGGTGAAATCATACGAAAATGCGCTGATGGTAGATCCCAAGAACGCTATTGCCAAGCACAAGATCGGTAAAATTTACCTGACCCAAGGTGCAGAACAAAGGGATATTTTCCTTGGCAAATTCAATGATGCGGTAGCTGATGATCCGGCTTTTACACCCGCTTTGTATGATTTGTATGTATTCTACTTCTCTAGGGATGTGAATAAGGCAACACAGTATTTCAATGAATACAAGAAGCACGCTGAGCCTGGTCCGGCCATTGACTATGAAGAAGCCAGTTTGCAGTTTGCAGCAGGTGATTTCAACAATGCCATTGTCAAGGCTGATAATCTCCTCAATACACAAGGCGAAAAGGCAGACGCAAGGCTTTATCGTTTGAAAGGATACAGCTACGACAAGCTGGGTGACTCTGTCAAGGCCTTGGCTATGATGGAAGTTTTCTTCCAGAAAGCTGTAGCAGACCAGATCAATCCTGACAACTATGTTGTGGCAGCATACAATGCAGCTAAAACTAAGGCTGATGCCCAGAAAGTGGACTTCTTCTTTAGCAAGGCTATTGAAGCGGATACTTTGGCTTCCAATAAGGTTGATTATGCCCGCAGGGCTGCTGACTTTTTCAAAAAGTCCGGCAACACTGTCAAGTCTGCTGAATGGTTAACTAAGGTCCTTACCATCAACCCCAAGTTGAGCAAAGTTGATTTGTACAATGCTGGTTTTGAAAACTTCAAGGCTACGGAGTACAAGCGTGCCGACAGCATTTTCACCATTTACAAGACAAATTATCCTGCTGAGGTATACGGTCATTATTGGTCTTTCCGCTCTTTGTCGGTCATCGATTCCACCATGGAACAGGGCTTGGCCATTCCAGATTGCGAAAAGTTCATTTCCATAGCTGAAGCAGACAAAGCCAAAAATAAAAGCACATTGATAACTGCTTATGGTTACATGGCATCTTATTCAGCCAATGTGAAAAAAGACCTGGCTGGTGCGTCTGCTTTCCTCGATAAGATCATTGAGGTTGATCCAAACAACCAGGATGCCATCAAGAACAGGGATATTATCCAAAAGGCACTGGCTGCGGGTCAGAAAAAGTGATGAGGGAAAAGGGATGAGGAACATGTGACAAGCTTCCCACCCGAAGGTTGGTGACAAGCGAAGAGTGAAGAGCCACAAGTTATAGGTTAACATTAAAAAGCTAAAAGCTCCCCGTCTGATCAAGATGGGGAGCTTTTTTTTAAAAGCATGATTGCTTATTGACATGCTTAGATTTAACCGTTTTAAGTAATTGTTTTGGAATCTAAAGAATTAAACACACGGAAAGGGGAATATTCTCTTCACCTGCCTTGTGCCTCCTGCCTCTTGCCTTCAGCCTCTTGCCTCCTGCCTCTTGTCTCCTGCCTTGTCCCCCCATTTTTACCAATTAAATAGCCTTCTTTTCTTTGCTACATTGGCAATTTGATTAACTTTGCGCCTTGAAAATTATACCGATGATCAGGATGTTTTTCCTTCAGGCGCAAGCAATTGGACAGAATCCGGAAGTCAGCAAGGCAAGTGATTATTTTCCCATCGGTATCCAGGTGCTTTTTGCCCTGGGTCTGGTATCGGTGATGATACTGGGAAGCCAGTTATTGGGCCCCAAAAGAAAGACTTCCGACAAATTACAGGTGTTTGAAAGTGGTATTGAGCAGTTTGGCAATGCCCGTCAGCCCATGGCTATCAAATATTTCCTGGTTGCCATCCTCTTTGTATTATTTGATGTGGAGGTGATATTCTTCTATCCTTACGCAGTGAATTTCAAAGGTTTGGGATGGGATGGCTTTATGGCCGTACTGATGTTTGTAGCCTTCTTTTTGGC
>JBDLUN010000239.1:0-4829 GCA_039805245.1 Bacteroidota bacterium | reverse complement strand
GTTTTTCCTTGTCAATTTGCTGCTGCATTGATTTTTTCAAGGCCTCATTTTCTTTGATCAGCTTCTGCAGATCCTTGTCCCGCGCCTCCAGCTGACGGAGGTCCTGCTCCGTGCGGTTGAGCAATTTGTCCAACGTAAAATGGTTTTCATCCACCAACTCTTTCGCGCGGTCAATTAGCTCCTTAGACAATCCGATGCGTTCAGCTATGGAGAAAGTATAAGAGCTACCGGGCTTGCCGATGTTCAATTTATATTCAGGCAACAGGTTTTTTTCATTGAAGGCCATGGCACCATTGATGATGCCTGATGTTTTGCTGGCCATGACTTTGAGGTTCAGGTAATGGGTGGTTACGATACCATAGGCATGCCTTTTGAGCAGTTGTTCCAGGAAAACCTCAGCAAAAGCCCCGCCCAAGTTGGGATCAGATCCGCTTCCCAATTCATCGATGAAAAACAGGGTTCGCCCGTTCGCCACTTCCATGAAATGCTTCATGTTTTTAAGGTGAGAACTGTAGGTACTCAATTCAAATTCTATGCTTTGGGTGTCTCCGATATGGATCATGAGGTGCTTAAAAATCCCGAAGGTGGAATCCGGATGTGCTGGTACCAGGAGTCCGGATTGCACCATCATCTGCAGGAGGCCGGTAGTTTTCAGACAAACCGTTTTACCACCGGCATTCGGACCGGAAATAAGTAGTATCCTGCTTTTTTCATCCAGGGTCAGGTTGAGGGGGATTACTGACTTGCCTGACTTCTTGTTGTAGAGAAGTAAGAGCGGATGATAGGCCCTTACCAGTTTAATCCCCGATGCATCCACCACTTGGGGCAGGTGCGCATCCATCATGGCTGCCAATTTGGCTTTGGCACGGATGAAATCGTATTCACCCAACACATCCATGTATTGCCTCAGCAAAGGGCTGTATGCGGACATCCGCATTGTCAGTGCCTTGAGTATCCGGTATTCTTCATCCCTTTCATCATTTTCGAGTGAAAAGATTTCGTTGTTGATTTCGATGGTTTCTTCAGGCTCTACAAACGAGGTCCTGCGCGTATCACTTTCCCCGTGCAAAATACCTTTCACAATCCGTTTGTGTTCTGCATAAATGGCCAAAACGCGGCGGCCATTCAAAAATGACTCTTCGATATCTGCTATATAGCCGGCTTTTTGAAGTTTGCCCAGAATCCTTTCAAAAGACCTTCTTTGTTCATTTCTTTTTCGGTAGAGGGCCATCCGAATTCTTGCCAAATCATCCGATGCATTGTCCAATACCCTACCATCATCACCAATGATGCGGCTGATTTCCTGCGATATGGCTTTTTCATAATGGGTTTGCCGGATTACTTCATAGAGCGAAGACAGGGTTGACCTTCTTTCGTCGTCGAACCAGCGGAAAATACTACCAATATTTTCAGCCAGGTTCCGGAAAAGGATGAAAATGTCGCCAGTCAGTACGGCACCCGAAATCGATAGCAACTTCAGTTCCCTGGACAGGTTGAAGACCTGATCATGCTGGAAGGTTTGCCCTGTTGCCAGTAACTGCAGGTACTGGTAGGATTGCCTCAGCTCCATATCGATAAACTGCTTCCGGGTATGTATCCGAAGCGTTGATGCCTTTTCATGGGCATAAAGGGTTCTGGTCTGCTCAACGAGTAGTGCCTTCACCTTGTCGAATTCCAATTGCACAGGGGCTGATTCCGGGTATAATTTCATGTTAAACCAATGCTAAACTGAATGCAAAAGTACACTCATTTTCAGTGGCAATGCCATTTAGAATTAACTTCGAAACATATCGTTAATTTTACAAATGATGGCTATGAAAATTATGGTTCAGACCTTGTTGTCGCTTACACTGTTGGTGACCGCCTGTGCGCAGTCCCCGGAGAAAAACCCAAAATCATCAACCAAACCAGCTAAAAACACAAATATGAAAAGTGAAACCATCACCTTGGGCAATGGTTGTTTCTGGTGCACTGAGGCCATCTTCCAGCAGGTTGAAGGGGTCATCAAAGTGACCAGCGGATACAGCGGGGGACATGTAGACAATCCCACCTACGAGCAGGTCTGCGAAAAAACCACCGGTCATGCAGAGGTTTTGCAGGTGGAGTTTGACAGCAGCAAGATTACAATTGATGAGTTACTTGAAATTTTCTGGCAAACCCATGACCCAACCACCTTGAACAGGCAGGGCAATGATGTGGGTCCGCAGTACCGGAGTGTAGTTTTTTACCATAACGAGCACCAAAAGGAGAGGGCTGAATTCTTCAAAAAGCAGCTGGACGCCAGTGGGGCTTTTCCTGGTCCGATTGTAACAGCCATTGAGCCCTTCAAAAACTTTTTTGCAGCTGAAAATTACCACCAGGACTACTACAAACGCAATGGCAATCAGCCCTACTGCTATTTTGTCATCCGCCCCAAATTGGAAAAATTTGAAAAGGCTTTCAAAGACAAGATCAAACATTGATTGCCTCCAAAGTCTTGATTCCACAAAATTAAACTGATGAGTCGCCTGAACCCCTTCAAGAATCCGTTTTGCCTGATGGCTTTATTGGCTGTGATGGCCCTGCAAGCCAATGCACAATTGAATACCCAAAGCAAGGAATACACCTTCAAAGATACTATGAGGGGAACCTTGCTGCCTGAAAGAACCTGGTGGGATGTTCGGCATTATGCCATCTATGTGGAGCCGGATTATGCCCAAAAATCGATCAAAGGCAAAGTGGATATCCTCATCAAAATTCTTCAGGCAGGCACGGTAATGCAAATTGACTTGCAGGAACCCATGCAACTCGAAAAAGCTTATTGGGGGGAGGAGTCTCTCTCTCACACCCGAAAAGGAAATGCCTATTTCATCCAATTCAACCAGGCGCCAGCCATTGGTACTGAAGGTAAATTAGCATTGAAGTTCAGCGGGCAAGTGCAGGTGGCAGTTCGTCCGCCTTGGGATGGAGGCTGGATTTTTGCCAAAGACAAGCTCGGCAGGCCTTGGATGAGTGTTGCCTGTCAGGGTTTGGGTGCTAGTGTCTGGTTCCCTTGCAAAGACCACCAGAGCGATGAACCGGAAATGGGCGCTACCCTGAAGATCAGCGTAGCCGACTCCTTGGTAGCAGTAGGCAATGGCCGTTTGAAAGGAAAACATGTTTATGAACCTGGTAAAACAGCCTGGGAATGGGAGGTCAAAAACCCCATCAATAACTACAATATCATCCCTTATATCGGGAAATATGTACGCTTTTCAGAACAATATGCCGGTGAAAAAGGAACACTCGATTGTGATTACTGGGTCTTGGACTACGAGCTTGAAGCAGCCCAAAAACAATTCACCCAAGTAAAACCCATGTTGCAGGCCTTTGAACACTGGTTTGGCCCTTACCCTTTTTACGAAGACGGTTTCAAGCTGGTGCAGTCGCCTCACTTAGGTATGGAACACCAAAGTGCTGTTGCCTATGGCAATGGTTTCCAGAATGGTTATCGGGGCCGGGATTTGTCGGGCAGCGGTTGGGGATTGAAATGGGATTTCATCATTGTACACGAAAGCGGGCACGAATGGTTTGGCAACAACATTACTACCAAAGATTTGGCAGACATGTGGGTGCATGAAGGTTTCACCAACTATTCTGAAACCATTTTCACCAACCACCATTATGGAAAAGAAGCGGGTGATTCATACGTACAGGGCACCCGAAAACTGATCCAAAACGACATAACGGTTATTGGCAAATATGGTGTCAATGAGGAAGGCTCTGGAGACATGTATTACAAGGGGGGCAATCTCGTGCATTTCGTCAGGCAGTTATTTAATGATGACGAGCAATTCCGCTTGGCTTTGAGGAAGATGAATGCTGAATTTTACCACCAGACCATCAGTTCAGATAATGTAGAACATTTCTGGAGCGTACAGCTCAAGAGAGATTTGAGACCCTTGTTCGACCAATACCTACGGAATACCCAGATACCCTCATTGGAAGTCAAACAGGAAAAAAACAAATGGTATTACCGCTGGGCTGATTGCATCCCCACTTTCAACATACCGGTTCGCATATGGGCAGATGGCAAACCACTTTGGATTTCACCAGATACCCGATGGAAACCATTGGAAAGCAAGGGCCAAATTGGTGAACTGACAGCCGACAAGAATTTTTATGTGGGTTTCAGGATATTGAAATGACAAAACCCTCTTTGGGAAATCGAAAGTAATTTTATTCAGCAGCTGGGGTAAAACGCCCGGCATAGGCATACTTTCTTTTCCAGTAGGGTTCGTCCAAGTCGCTGATAACCACGCCCATAGAAGTGGATGCATGAACGAATTTATTGTTGGTCAGGTACATCCCCACGTGGGAAATGTGACGACCGCTGCTGAAGAAAACCAAATCCCCTTCCTTGACCTCTTCTTTGCCGATGCGTTTACAGAATTGAGCCTGTTCCCGGGATGAACGGGGTAGATCCAAGCCAAAGGTTTCAGACACCAACCCACGAACAAATCCCGAACAATCGATGCCTGATTTGGTGGTCCCTCCAATACGGTAAGGGGTTCCCCACCATTGGTGTACATAGTCAATTAGCTTGCGGTTGGTGAGCTTTTCAACCTCCACATCCAAAATCGTGGCATAGCGGATGAATGCCGGTGGGAAGTATTCAATCCCCTCCAAATCACTCAGTTGCGTGGTTGTTTCTACTTTATCCTCAATTTGGCCAATAGCCTTTTCCCGGGTGGGCGCAACAGGCTTCACCTCCTGTTCCGGATTCAACTGCACCACTACCTTCTCAAAAAAAGGTGATGCAGGCTTGGGTGATACCACCACCGGTGCCGGCTTGAACACAGCACAGGATT
>JBDLUN010000238.1:0-4791 GCA_039805245.1 Bacteroidota bacterium | reverse complement strand
GTTTGATGCTGCAATAGAACTCGATTCAACATCTCCTGCCGGTTGGATAGGAAAGTCTTTTGCCGAAATTGCATTTGTTGCTGATGAGGAATTTAATCAGCTTCAAATTGATGAATATATCAATCGTGCTCTGAGAAAGACTGATGAATTGATGGATTATCGGGCAGCATTATGTGGGTGTTTGATTTACCGACATCTTGACTTAATCAATAAATACGAAGCCAAAAAAAAAGAAATTGACGGCTTAAAAAATCAATCTCAAGCAAGTCAAAATTTGGCATTAGGAGCATTGGGAGCTGGTTTGTTACTTTCTGGTAATAGCAAAAGCGTGTCTTCAAATATTGTAGGAGGTGCCTTAATTACAGGGGGTATTCATAAGTCAATTCAACATAATATAGACATGAATGCCTATAAGTCATTTCAGGAAAAATTGAATTTCCTAATTTTGAATCAGTATTCAATTTCACAACCAATAGTCAATTTTGCGAGAGTATTTTCAGCTCAAATTCAAACAAGTTTAATGAAAGATAACCTGAATTTAGTTGTTGAAAAATGGTTTACTAAAGCAAATGGCGAATTGGAATTGCAAAAAATAAATTTTCTTAAGTCTTTCAATTCGATGAACAGCAGTGATTTTATCGAATGTTGTATATCCAAAAAATTTCCATTTGTTGATTCCCTAATTCATTACTACGCTGTGATCTTGGGTCCTGATTGTAAAGAGGTGAGAATGCTGAATAAATCGGTTTATGAAGATTATTTTGAGGAATTGAATAAAATAGAATTAGGCAAGGTCAAGTCCAAAATAGTTATTTACAGGGATGTGTTCATGCTTCTGACAAGTATTATTTTCATCCCAGCTTTATTTTTCTTATTGAATTGGGCATCATCTCAAGATTACGGTATCGCGTTTTACATAATGATACTGGCAATATTTGCTAGTTTGATACCACTTATTTACAAAAAATATAAGGAATCCGGAAATGTTCAAATTTTAGATTTGAAAAGTAATTTATATCATTCATTAAATGAATCGGTTAAACTTCCTCGCCTTTCCGAATCGGCATAAAATCCTAAGTTTTAAAAAATAAGGCTTATCTGAATCATCTTTAATTTTCAATCATAGACATGAAAGAATTTCTTTTGCAGATAAAAAACATAGAATCAGATTTTGTGTTGAATGATAAAGCATATCGTTCAAAGATAGAACTTGGCGTTACATCACTCATCACTGCTGATTACAGCAAGGCAAAAGACATGTTTGACGCTGCAATTGAATTGGATTCTGATATGCCTGTTGGATGGCTGGGAAAATGTTTTGCTGAATTGGCTGTTGTAAAAGATGAAGATTTTAATGAGTTGATGTTGGATGAGTATATCAATAGGGCATTAAGGAAGACAGATGAATTGATGAATTATCGTGCTGCAATGTGTGGATGCCTTATTTATAGGCATACACATTTGATAAATAAATATTTGGACCAACGAAAAAAAGCAAAATTAGCAGAGGAAAATGCTGCAAATAATGCTGGATTGGCAGTTGGTGCTGCAGGGTTAGGTGCTGCTTTAACAGGTAGCAGAAATAGTGTTGCATCCAACATCGTTGGTGGCGCATTGATTACAGGGGGAATTGCAACTGCATTGGTGGAAAACGCCAATATCAATTATTTTAAAAATCAAGGGAATAAATATGATTATTTGCTGATGTACCAATGTCTTATTTCCTCTCCAATCGCTAAATTTTCTGCATTACTTTCTGATCGATTGGAAAATCATGAATTGGCTGATTTACTGAAATTAGCTAATGAGAATTGGAATAAATCATTGAATTTGGTTTTGAAAGAAGAATTATTCTCTTTGGTTGATCTGATTCATGATTTAAACATTGATAAATTGTTCAAATTAGTCAGTAAGCATAAATCTAATCCTTTTAAAAGATTATTCTTTGCGCAATCGATAATAAAAGGAGAGACTTGTCCAGAAAATATAGCTTTACAGGAAATAATTTGTGACTTCAATAATTCAGATGCCCAACAAGAATATGCATTGAAAGTAAGACGTACAAAATTGTTGGCAGATGTTCTTAAATGGGTAAGTCGATTTTTTTTCATTATCTTAATTTCTATTTTGATTTTTGAAGAAGGGACTACAGAATTGTTACTTAGTTCCCTTATTTTAGCTGTTGTACTCCATTTTGTTCAAAAATTAATTAGAACACAATCAAGGGAAATTGCGGGTGTAAAATCTCGTTTGAATCTTTTTGTCAAAAAATTTTATTCCAAATCAAATATTGTAAAAACTTCAGTTTATTAAAATGTTATTCGTGTTATTTGCTGATTTGATTCCCATTCAATAAATAACTCTGCCATTCAATTAATGCTACGGACATTTTTCAGGAAATGTTCGTAGCATTATACGTTTGGGCAAATGCCCAAGCAGCAAACCAAAACTATTGTTCATGAATAGGCTGCTTCAATATGCTGCCCTTATAGCCTTATTATTCCTGGCTACTATGCCGGCGTCAGCGCAAATATGCCGAAAGGACCTTCTGCCGGCCAAGTACCAATACGGACTCCTGGCATGGTATCCTTTCTGTAATAACACCCTCGATGCGAGTGGTAACGGTAACCATGGAACAGTGACGGGAAACACTTCACCGACAGTCGACCGCTACCTGAGACCCAATACGGCATGGTTTTTTTCAGGCGACAAATGTGAGTCGCGCATGGATGCCCAAATCAAAGGATTGGATACGCTGAACAAGCTCTCCCTCAGCTTTTGGATTAAAAGGGAAGGGGATGGTTGTGAGAATCCGCGCATATTTGAATTCTGGCCGGGTTCTGATGCCCCCGGACATTGTGTAACCTATATGCGCAATGGTGAAAACAAATTCGGATTCCAACACCGTACCTCCACCAACTACCTGATCAGTAAGGAGTTTGCATTCCCCAAAGATGATTGGATGTTCTTCTCTTATACCAATGATGGGGTTTTTGCGCGATTTTATATCAATTGCATCATCATTGATTCGGTACCCACACAAGGCAAACCCATCCTCGCTAAAAATGTTTCCTTCGGGCGTATGAACCATCCGCTCAATGATGCTTTCAATGGTAAGTTGGATGAAATCATGATCCACGGTTTGTGTTTTGATGCCGGTGGTTTGGGTGGTTTGTACGGACTCTGTGATGACCCTGCAAAACCTTTTAATGTATTCCCCGACACCACCCGCTTTTGCAATGGCACACCTTTGTTGGATGCAGGTCCGGATGCGGAAGCTTATGTTTGGAGCACAAACGCAACAACCCGCACAATTTTACCCAAAGCAAGCGGCTGGTACAAAGTAATGGTGTCAAAAGGGTATGGTTGCGACCTGCGCGACTCCACGTATGCGTTGCTTTTGAAGGCGGATATCAAGCAAAAAGATACCAGCATTTGCAAGGGTACTTCCCTGCGGCTTAATATCGACAGTCTCTTTCCTGTTTTGCCGGGTAATACGCTGCCCAAAATCACTGCAAGGTGGTCGACCGGACAAACAGGTTACGCCATCACCGTCACCCCCCAACAAACTACTACCATCATTGTCAACGTCACAGACGGTGCGATGAATTGCATAGATACCATACGTATTGTTGTGATTGATCCTGAAAATAACAATCCGCTCAAAGACCAATTGAACATCTGCGAAGGGAACACCGGTACGCTCGATGCGGGTGAGGGTTTCACCAGTTATCTTTGGAGTACTGGAGCCACTACACAGACCATTAAAGTCAAATTACCAGGTCTGTACACAGTGACTGCAAGCATTGCTGGTGGTTGTTTGGTTAGCGACAGCATCCTTTTAGACTACCTGCATCCCGACAGTTGCAGGGCGCTTTTTGTCGACATTACAAAGGCATCGGCATTGGACAATTTCCAACATGTGATGCAGGTGTTGGATGCTGACAATGATTTTGATGATGACTTACTGGTGCATAATAATTGGCCATCTGCCAGTTCTGCACTTCCTTCATTGGGCGGATACAAATTGCTCAAAAACAATGGCGGCGGCACTTTCACGGAATTTCCATCAAATGGAGGTTTGGTTTTTACCCATGTGTTGAATAATGCCACCAATGCCGATCTCGACAACAACGGATTCCAAGATCTCGTGTTGTTTGGTGCCGACAGCTTATCCATTTTCCGAAATGTCAACGCCAGCTTCACGGATATGACCATCAAAGCAGGTTTTGGCAACAAGACCATTTCAGGAAGAATTAACCTGGCTAGAGATGCAATACAAGCCAAGTTATTCGCCGATGTGAACCAGGATGGCTTGCTCGATCTCGTTGCCGTTGCAGCCGATGGCACTGGTTCAAAAGTGTACGGATTGATTTCCAAATTGGATTGTGAAACAGGCTTTGTCAAATTCGACAGCATCGCTGTGTTGGTGACTTCCGCCATCAAATTGGGAGGCATCAATTTTGCTGACCTAGACAATGACTTTGACCTGGATATGCTGCTCTTGGAATATCCCAACTCCAACCAATACCAAACCCAGAACTACAAGGTTTATTTTAATAACGGCAAAGGTATTTTTGTGTTGAATACCGGAACAGGCATCAATTCCGGAAGAGTAGGTGCATTCGGGGTTTCAGGGGATTTCAACAATGATGGCAGGGCCGATGTGGTTTCGGCGCCATCAGATTGTTGTGTGGGAGGAAACCCCATTGGCATCTGGTTTTCAGCACCAGCTTTCCCTTATGTGATGAATCAAACGGCCGCACCCAGGGTGGGCAATCCGTATTATGG
>JBDLUN010000237.1:0-11829 GCA_039805245.1 Bacteroidota bacterium | reverse complement strand
GACTATCGAGATGTTGCAATTTTGCTGCAAGCCGATCCAACTCATGCAAATAAAACCCATTATCAGGATGCCCACTTTCCTGCATCAGATGATGCGCCATGGCTACCAGGGAAGAATTTCCTCTTTCCAGGTAGGATGGCAAGAGTGCCAAAAAACAATATTGGGCAGGATCACCATAAAATTCCCTGAAGTTCAAGGAAGTATTGGCCAAATAAACGCTTAAACTGCGCAAACCATGTTTGCTGTTGATGCTTCCGGTAGTTCCGCTGCTTTCAAAAAATACTTCAGGTTTGAATGTCCCTGTTTGCAAGGCATGGGATTTGAAAAACCCAATCGGCAGGAATGGTATGTCTTGAATTCGCCTGATCCGATCTGTACTAACCTGAAGCTGATCCACAAATTGCCGATAAACCCGGTTGCCCGCCAACTGCTCCCTGAAGAGTTCCAGTGACTCCAGGCAGAACTGCTCCTGCCTGACCGGGGTTAAATGTTCCATAAAATGATCCGCTGCCAATAGGTTATTCAATCTGAATCGGTTAATTTTGAAAGACAACAAAGGTACATGACAAAACAGTTCATTCCCCTTTTCATCATCCTCACAGCATTGGGCTGTGGCAAAGAATCCTTCCAGTCGAAACCAACCCTGTCCATCAAAAGTGTCAGCGGAACCCGTGTTCCTGCAGGCAGTGATCTTCAAGTTACCATGCAGCTTACCGACAAGGAAGGTGATTTCGTTGACACTATCTGGGTCAAAAAAACGACAACCCGATGCGTACAGAGCAATTTCATCGACTCCTTCCTTTATAGAATCCCGACAGAAACCCCCAGAACAAGGAATTTTAGTGCCGATGTAATCGTAACATTTTCTTACGGGGTTGAACTGCAACCCCGATGCCCCAGAAACGATACGGCAACATTCAGCTTCTGGATGAAAGACGAAAAGGGCAATATCAGCGATACTGCCAAAACCCAGCAAATCATCATTGCACGATAAAGCAAAAACACAAACCCATCCCATGGCCAAAGGAACGAAAGGGCAGTCTAAAGCTGCCATCAGCAAACAATCCTATGCTTTTCTGAAAGAATATATCAACACCCCATCGCCTACCGGCTTTGAATCCGGAGGTCAAAAGCTTTGGCTGAATTACATCAAACCACATGTGGATGAAATCTTCACTGACCCCTATGGTACAGTTGTTGGGGTAATTAATCCGAATGCGAAATTCAAAGTGGTTATTGAAGCCCATGCTGATGAAATCAGCTGGTTTGTGAATTATATTGCCGACAACGGCTTGATTTACCTCAAAAGGAATGGCGGTGTAGACCACCAGATTGCGCCCGGAAAGAGGGTATTGATCCATGGCAGGAAGGGATCGGTTAAAGCTGTTTTCGGCTGGCCAGCCATCCATACACGCATTGGTGGTGGGGAAAGAAAAGACCCGCAACCGAGTGTGGAAAATCTCTTCTTGGATTGCGGTGCCAAAAACAGGAAAGAAGTGGAATCACTCGGCATCCATATCGGTGCGGTGGCAACCTATGAAGAAGGGTTTGATGAATTGGCCTTCGATTACCTGATTGGCAGGGCCATGGACAATAGGATTGGCGGATTCATGATTGCAGAAGTAGCCCGCATGCTCAAGGAAAACAAAAAGAAGCTACCCTATGCCTTGTACGTTGTGAATGCCGTTCAGGAGGAAATTGGATTGCGTGGAGCAGAAATGATTGCCCGTAGGATTAAACCGGATGTAGCAATCATCACAGATGTAACACACGATACCACAACACCTATGGTCAACAAAATCATTGAAGGTGATGTTGCCTGCGGCAAAGGACCCTCTCTCGCTTACGGTCCTGCCGTTCACAACAAACTGCTTGCGCTGGTGGAAGATGTTGCCGACAAAAAGAAAATCCCGGTACAAATGCGAACAGTCAGCCGAAGCACAGGAACGGATACCGACTCGTTTGCCTATGCCAATGATGGTTGTCCGTCTGTTCTGATTTCCATCCCACTTCGATACATGCACACTACCGTGGAAATGCTGCACAAGGATGATGTTGTCAACACCATCCAACTAATGTATGAGAGTTTACTGGAGTTAACACCGGAAACCAACTTGAGCTATTATTGAGCTTAACCACCGAAGTCGAAGACAACAGCAATTTGCTGTTGTGCGAGTGAACGCAGATTATGGGATCTGGCAAACTGAAAATCCAGTTTTTTGTGCCTTAAAGCTATGCCATAGCTGAAACCGGCCATGCCACTGGCCACATTCCGCACGGCAAGTTCATTTCGCCTCAAAAGATTGAATCCCCCGCTGAGGGTGATTTTCTCTCCAACAAATACCTGCGCGCCCAAAACCAAGTGGCTGAGTAATTGCTTTCCCCATCCCGGCCGGCCGGAAACCCCGAAATTCTCAAGGTTATAGGCAGTATCACTATATAGGATATCAAAATCATGCAAGCGTTGTGCAGTCAGGGATATGCTGAAAGGTGCCTTATCCAGCTTCTTGCTGACCCCCATAACCATATCAAAAGGGAGGTCTTCAGCCTGACCGGCAAATTTTGTCAATTGGAGTCCCATATTTTTTACGGTAAATCCCCATTGCAAACCGGCATCTTCCTGATAGTAATTCACCCCCATATCCATAGCCATACCTATACTTCGCCAGGGGCCATAGGCAGCATGTATGAGTTTGAACGTTGCTCCATAATACCAATGCTGACCATATTTCCTGGATGCTGAAAGGGCAATTGCCTGATCAAACGCCTTGAAATCCCCCAAAACATTACCAGAGGGGTCTGTCAGGGGTTCTTCCCCATACTGCAAGTGTGTCAGCCCCAGCGCAAAAGTTATGGCCATCTTTTCCTGATGCCAGGCGGCACCTCCTTGCAGTCCGGTAATGCCAGGTGCCAAAAAGGTAAAGTTGGAAAACACATTTTTGTGGTGACTGGGCCTCAGCAATGCGGGATTTTCTGAAATAATCCCTGCAGAGGAAGCAATCTGCGACACATTCCTCCCCCCCATTGCGGCAGTTTGGGCGTGAAAAGGCATCCCGAGGAAACTGTAGACAGCATTGCCATCAAGTGTTTGACTCTTTACCATCACAACTGATGCCATGCTGACCAATACCATAAATACCCGCCGAATCATTCCCGAAGTTAGCCATAGGTTTCATAAAATGAAAATCCCCCATGAAAATGGGGGAGATTCTTTAACCCTTAAAACAACCAACATTAGAGAATTGCTCTCTTTGTCGGTATATAACAACCACTTTTGAAAAATGGTTTAGTCTAATGAAAAAAATCATACCAATGCCAAATCCAGGACCTGTTGCATGGTTTTAACATAATGAAAATTGACGCCGGCAATGAATTCCTGATTGATTTCCTGCACATCCTTCTCATTTTGCCAACATAAAATGATATCCCGCAATCCTGCCCTTTTGGCGGCCAGCACCTTTTCCTTGATACCGCCAACGGGTAAAACCTGTCCACGCAGGGTAATTTCTCCGGTCATGGCCAGGTAAGGCTTGACTTTTCTGCCGGTGAAAGCAGATGTCAGAGCCGTAAGCATGGTGATGCCTGCACTGGGTCCATCTTTGGGAACTGCTCCTTCAGGTACATGTACATGGATATTCCTTTTCCGGAGCAATTCCGGATCAACGCCGATTTTCCTGGCATTAGCCTGCAAATAGGTTAAGGCGGTATGAGCACTTTCTTTCATCACCTGACCAAGGTTTCCCGTTAACTGCAAATCGCCTTTGCCTTCAGAAAGGGTTGTTTCAATGAAAAGAATATCGCCCCCAACATAGGTCCAAGCCAACCCTACAGCCACGCCAGGCATATTGGCCATTTTGTAGATTTCGTTGCTGTACCTCGGTTTGCCCAGTATGCGTGCAACATCCTTTTCTGTTAATACAGATTTCACTTTGCCTTTCAGGACCACCTCTTTGGCAAGGCTACGCATGATGCCCGCCAATTGCCTGTCGAGTTCCCTGACTCCACTCTCACGGGTATAGTTTTCAATGATGAATTTCATCACTTTGGGACTGATTTTCAATCCCTGCCCGGCCAAACCATGCATTTCCATCTGCTTGGGCATGAGATGGGTTTGGGCAATACGCTCCTTTTCCTCAACTGCATAGCCGGTCAGATCAATGATTTCAAGTCTGTCCCTAAGGGCTGGCTGAATACCCTGCAGATCATTCGCGGTTGCTATAAACAGCACTTTACTGAGATCATACTCCAACTCCAGGTAGTTGTCGTAAAAACTGTTGTTCTGTTCGGGATCCAACACTTCAAGCAATGCTGATGAGGGATCGCCCCTGTGGTCTTTACCTACCTTATCGATTTCATCCAAAATCATTACCGGATTGGAGGATTTTACTTTTCTAAGTGACTGCAAAATCCTGCCGGGCATGGCACCGATATAAGTTTTACGATGACCGCGGATCTCGCTTTCATCATGCAATCCCCCCAGGCTGAAACGGACATACTTTCTGCCTATGGCGTTGGCTATACTTTTACCCAAAGAGGTTTTCCCAATTCCGGGAGGACCAACAAAACAAAGGATAGGACTCTTCATATCCCCCTTCAGTTTCAAAACTGCAAGGTATTCCAATATCCGTTCTTTGATTTTATCCATGCCATAATGATCCTTGTCCAATATTTTTCTGGCCTTTTTCAGATCATAACTATCAGCTGTAAAGGTTTCCCAAGGCAGGTCCAACATCAGATCAACATGGTTATACACCGTAGAATAATCGGGTGTGCTGGGATGCATCCTCTCCAGCTTTTCAATTTCCTTCTGAAAAAGTTCCTTAGCCTGTTTGGTCCATTTTATCTGTTCCCCCTTCTTCTTCATTTCCTGAATCTCACGGTCATTGGAATCACCACCAAGCTCTTCCTTGATACTCTTCAGTTGCTGTTGCAGGAAATATTCACGCTGCTGCTTGTCGAGTTCTGTCTTGGTCTTGGAAGTTACCTTGTTTTTCAATTCCACAAACTGCAATTCCTTCTGCAGCAGATTCAATAACATTTCTGCACGCTGCCGCATATCACTGATTTCAAGCAACTGTTGCTTTTCCTGCAACTCACAATTCAGGTTGCTGCCCACAAAATGGATGAGGAAGGAAGGATTTTCAATATTCCTGAGGATAATGGATGCTTCTGCAGGTATGTTCGGCGACAATTGAATGATTTGTGAGGCCAAATCTTTGATGGATGCCACAGATGCTTCAAAAGGCTGATCACCTGAAATCACCTCTTCATCCAAAACTTTTATCTCCCCTTTAAAATAAGGCTCTTCAGCGGTTACACGGATCAAAGCAAAACGTTTTTTGCCCTGCAAGATGGCTGTGGTTCCGCCATCAGGCATTTTGATCAACTTGATGATTTTGGCTACCGTGCCTACACCAACTAGATCACCAATACCCGGGTCTTCAACTGTACTGTCTTTCTGTGACAATACGGCAACCAGCTTGTCGGCTTTGTATGCTTCAGAAATGGCTTTGATCGACTTGTCCCTGCCCACTGTGATGGGAATGACTACCCCGGGGAACAAAACAGTATTCCGCAAAGGCAATAGCGGTAATTCCGAAGGTATATTGGTTTCCTCTGCACCATCCTCGTTTTCGTTTAATGGGATAATCGGCATGAAATCCAATTCATCCTCCTGCGGCAGAAAATTCATTTTCAGTTCCATATTTTTTCTTTTACGACAAAATGACATATCACCCTCCCCTTTTAAGCTAAATGAGGATAATCATACATGTAGGGCAAGTTTGATGCCATAAAAAAAGTCCCGGCAAAACCGGGACTTTCATTCAAATAATTTAATTTTTTAAAGCGCCAGTCCTACACCCAATTGAAGTGTTTTGGATTTCCATTTGTCATCAGTAGGCAGATCATTGATGCTGTTCAGTCCTATGCCATACCGTCCATATACACGGAAACTCAATACTTTCAGTTGCACGCCGCCTACCATGGAAAAATCACCACCTTTGAAAGCACTTTGTGCATTGGAAGTAAAGGATTTGGTTTTATCAACCAATATGCCGTACTGTGGGCCAACTTGTAAGGTTATGAATTTGACAGGCTTGATATTCAACAGCAACGGTATGGACAAATACGAAAGCCTGATGTCCTGCAACTGTCCAAGTGAAGGAGAATAGATTGCGTCTAGGCTGCTGGCAGACTTGAGGTTGACCTGACTCCACAACACTTCCGGTTGCAAACCCAACTTGTCTGTCAACGAAACCTCAGCAAAAAAACCGGCATGATAGCCAAAGTTGAATCCTTTTTCAAACTGGAGTCCGGAATTGCCACTGATATTGGCACCCAATTTTGGACCGATTTTAAACCCTTGTGCCATCAGATTTGCAGAAAAAAACACAATTGCCAACAATGCATACAACTTTTTCATACAAGAAATTTTAATGGATGATAGAATTAAAACGCCTTTCCTGTGCTAAAAGTATGGGATGATTTGCAATGGCAATGTTAAAAGGTCAAGCCAATGCCCGTATTGAAAATATGAGAAAAACGACGGGTGGCAGCGGGGTCAAAGTAATACCCGATAAAATATCCGGTATTGATGGAAAAAGCACCTTTAAACCAGGAGAAATTCAATGAAAAGGCTGCCGTCTCCAGCGAAATTGTTGTTGAAGAACTAGAAGTATTATACCGCTTTCTAATCCTCTCTAACTCAGACGCTTTAAACCTTTCTCCAAAAAACCTTCGGGAAATGGTGCGGCTATCATATCGTTGCATTCCGCCAATCAAACTCAGCTGGGGATTGATGGTGAAAATATCATTGGCGGTAATCAAGTCACTGAAATTAAAATGATGACCAACAGATGCAATCAAAGAAAAATCATTCAGATTGACCAAGGAAGTGTCAACTATAAGCACTTCATCACCACTGATTTTTACCGGAATCATTGAGACATCTTTGTAATTACCCCCACCCCATCCCATAGATAAGGAGGGCCTCAACCAGGCGCTTCTCCATTGGCCATATGCATAGACTTCCTGTTTATATGGCGTTGTAGTTACGTCAGGATTGGTACTTCGGATATAATGGGAGTAGGAAACACCATAGAGGAATTGTTTTCCAAAATGGTCATAAGAGGGTGTTATAGCTGTTTGATAGAGTGTTGGCGTCTGGCCAAATGAACGAACATACCCTGTAGCACCCAAGCCAAATCCCGACTTGTGAAAATAGGATACCGAGGGGATGAATGCAGTGGCTGAAGTGCTGGATTGGTTTGCGTTGAATGCGTTATTTCTGGCACTGAATAGGCTATTGCTCATCCCTGCATTGACAGATATGAAACTGGTTGGCTTCCCCATTGAATCCAACATGGATCTCAACTCTGCTACCAGCTCATCAGACGACATGGCTTTCAATTCCTCTCTCAATGTCGTTGTATCTATTTTCATGTCTTGGCTAAAAGCCTGAAGACCAAAGAAGGTTGAAAAAAATATGCTGCAAATAAATGTGAAAAAATAACGCATTGAATCCAATTATAATTACCTGCTGTTTCGAAGCGAAAATTAACATGATTTGTTGAAATCAATTGTTAAATCATTAAACCAATTCTATCAAAGTTATTTCTGGGAGAATGCCTACCCGGCCCGGATAGCCCAAGAACCCGAATCCTCTGTTTACATACAACCTTTGGGTTTGGTTTGCATATACACCAGCCCATTGCTTATACATATATTGAACGGGACTCCACCTGAAGCCAGGCAATTCTACACCGAACTGCATGCCATGGGTGTGCCCTGACAGCATCAAGTCAATATCCGGATAGTGCTTACAAACTTCTGCATCCCAGTGGCTGGGATCATGACTCAATAAAATTTTGAATGGATGTTTCTCCGCTCCGGTGTAGGCCTTACCCAGATCACCATAACGGCTGAAATTGCCTTTTGCGCCCCAATTTTCAATGCCAATGAGAGCAATTTGGTGTCCGTCTTTTTCGAGTACTTCATGCTCATTGAGCAACAGACGCCACCCCATTTCACTGTGCACATTTTTCAGTTTGTCCAGGTTTTGCTTTTTTTCTTCAGAGCTGTTCCATCTCACATAATCCCCGTAATCGTGATTTCCTAGCACGCTAAAAACCCCCATAGGCGCCTTGATTCCTGCAAAAACTGATTTGAGTTCATCCATTTCTGAGGCAACATTGTTCACCAGATCGCCGGTAAAAAACACAATATCTGGCTTTTGGGATAGAATTCTCTCAACCCCGAGTTGAACCGCAGCTTTATCTTCCAGACTCCCGGAATGGATATCTGAAATATGAACTATTTTAAGCCCCCTGAACGCCTCCGGCAGGTTTTCAAATTTCAGCCTTACCTTTTCCACCCGATAGCGGTATTTGTTATTGAAGCCATATAACAAGGTTCCAAATAATCCACTTCCCACACCTATGCCAAGCCAGGACAAAAATACTGACCGGGAGATAGATGATTCAGGAGAAGTGCCATTATTGACCAGATTGATCGCTTTGGTACCCCCCCATTGGAAAAAACGCCTGATGTCATCTATAATGAAGAACAAAGCGGCAACAAGCTTGGCAATAAAAAAACCAGTAACAATCGCAAAGAGGTAAGTCCTTATAAACCGGGGAAGTGTTTCCAGATTTACGTATGGCAGAATCAAGAAGAGGAGCACTGCTACTGCTGTAAAAGACCAATAAACGGTGTGGATAACCATTCTTGGGCGGTTGGAAAGCGATGCGGTCACCAGTTTCAATGACTGAAAAACATAAATATCGAGTGCCAACATCAGCACAATAAACATCCAGGAGCCAAAGAGTCTTTTCATGAAATCAATCAATTGAATACCAAACTAACATAAATTTATTCTTAATGTTCCCGAAAATGGTGCCGAAAGCGTAAATTTGTCATCCTGTCATTCAAGAAAAACTAAAAACCACATGGCTCGTATCATCGGTGTTGCTAATCAAAAAGGCGGTGTTGGAAAAACTACCACGGCCATCAATCTGGCGGCCAGTCTGGCAGTTCTGGAGTACAGAACACTGCTCGTGGATGCTGATCCGCAAGCAAACAGCACCTCTGGAGTAGGTTTTGACCTCCAAAATATTCAGCAGAGCATCTATGACTGCATGATTGGAGATACAAAAGCATCAGAAACCATTCTGAAAACCGAAATACCCAATCTGGACCTGATACCTTCTCATATTGACCTCGTTGGCGCAGAATTGGAGATGATCAATTACCCCAGCAGGGAAAATGTAATCAAAAACCTGTTGGAAGAAGTCAGGAATGATTATGATTTCATCATCATCGACTGCTCCCCTTCCCTTGGTCTGATTACCGTCAATGCGCTGGTTGCCTCAGATTCCGTCGTCGTTCCCGTTCAAGCAGAGTTTTTTGCATTGGAAGGACTGGGCAAATTACTCAATACCATCAAAATTGTCCAAAGCAGGCTGAATACCGCTTTGGCCATCGAAGGCATTCTGATGACCATGTACGACTCCAGATTGAGGTTGTGCAATCAGATTGTCAATGAAGTCAGGAGGCATTTTGACGCATTGGTTTTCGACACCCTCATTCACCGGAATGCCAGGCTGAGTGAAGCTCCCAGTGTTGGAAAGCCTGCTATCCTGTATGATGCGGAAAGTAAGGGATCGCTAAATTACCTGCACCTGGCCAAAGAGGTATTGCAGAAAAACAACATGACCAAAATCAAGGAATCGGAAAGAACTTTAAATACAGATAATGAGCAATAACGCAAATCCCAAGAAAGATGCCCTCAATAGGGGCATTCGCTCCCTCTTGGGAAGCATAGATTCAGAACTGAAAGGTCCTGCGGGAACACTGAAACCGGAAGTGGTTACCAAAACAACTTCCGTATCCCGTATTCCGTTGGAGGACATCATCCCCAACCCACAGCAACCCCGGCAGGATTTCGACCAGCAGGCTATCAATGACCTGTCTGAGTCTTTGAAACAACATGATATTATCCAGCCACTGACCGTAAAGCAACTTCCTTCCGGAAAATTCAAACTGATTGCGGGTGAAAGAAGATGGAGAGCTGCAAAGCTGGCAGGTATAAAGGATGTTCCGGTTTATATCCGTGAAGCAGACGACAAACAGGTTCTTGAACTGGCCCTGCTTGAAAACCTGCAAAGGGAGAATCTGAATGCGATTGAAATAGGTCTCAGCTACCAACGGTTGATGGACGAATGTTCTATGACCCAAGAAGAGGTTGCAACGAGGATGGGTATGGACAGAAGTACCGTTTCCAATTATATCAGGATGTTGAAATTACCACCAGATATTGTAGTTGGTGTGAGAAACGGCAGTTTATCCATGGGCCATGCAAGAGCCTTGATCAATGCAGGAGAAGTCGATAAACAACTTTATGTTTATAATACCATCCTCAGCAAGAAGCTCTCAGTAAGGCAGACGGAAGAATTGGTCAAGCAATTGTACAAACCGGGTAAACCATCCGCTGCAGCGCCTCCCAAACCACAAACTGGCCAATTTGCAAAATTACAAGATCAGCTGAGCAATCATTTTGGCACCAAAGTGAAACTGGATCACAAAAGCACCGGCAGAGGTAAAATATCTGTAGAATATTATTCAGTGGAAGAGTTGAATGGTTTGCTTGAAAAAATGAAAGTGAATATTCATTGATGAATAAACGCATTTTGAATTTCTTTTGCATGGCAGTGATGATGTCCCTGCTCGCTTCCCCTGTGGAAGCACAGGTGCAAAATCAAGTGAAAGAAGTGCCTGCTTTAAAGGACACCACGACCAAAAAAAAATCTCCTGCCAGTAAAGCAGCTCTGATGTCTGCCATCCTTCCCGGATTGGGTCAGGTCTACAATAAAAAATACTGGAAACTTCCTTTGGTTTATGGCGTCATAGCTATTCCGGTGAGCACCTTCAAGTATAATCGAGAATGGTACCAAAAAACGAGATTTGCCTATTCAGCAAAACTCGATACCATCACGAGCAACGACGCACTTATTGCCAGGGAGCTCCAGCCACTTTCCAATGAATCACTCAAGCTCTACCGTAATGCTTTCAGGAAAAATATGGATTTTTCCATCCTGGGAATACTTGTTGCATGGGGATTGAACGTGATTGATGCAACAGTGGATGGTCACCTCAGAAATTTCGACATCAATACGGGATTGACGATGCAAATCAAACCCTCATTCTCTTCCCCTCAAGCCCCTATAGGATTATCCATCGCCCTCATGCCGCTTCATAAAAAACATACCACGCAGGTAGCCGTTTATTAAAGAGCCCATTCAACCACGCCAAACCATCAACATGAATATTGCAATTGTAGGATACGGAAAAATGGGTAAAATCATTGAAGAAGTTGCCCTTTCCAGAGGCCATTCAGTAGATGTAAAAATAGACCTCAACAATCTGCATGAATTCAATGCCAACACCTTTGCCCACGTGGATGCAGCCATTGAATTTACCGGTCCGCACACTGCTTTTGGCAATGTGATGCAATGCCTGGAAATGGGCATTCCTGTAGTATGCGGCTCAACGGGCTGGCTTGACCAATTGCCGGAGGTGACAGCAGTATGTAGCGATAAGCAGGGCAGCTTCATGTATGCCAGCAATTTCAGTGTTGGTGTCAACATTTTCTTTGAATTGAACAAACAATTGGCCAAACTGATGTCTGGTCAACAGCAATATGATATTCATATCAAAGAAATTCACCACACCCAAAAAAAGGATGCGCCAAGCGGCACGGCAATTACCCTCGCAGAGCAAATCCTCAACAATCATAGCATGAAATCCAAATGGGTCAATGAACCCAGCAAG
>JBDLUN010000236.1:0-13335 GCA_039805245.1 Bacteroidota bacterium | reverse complement strand
TTGCTTCTGTTTACCCACTCTATATAGCCAAAGTGGAGAGAAAAAACAGGACCAAATCAGAATTGGATGAAATTATTCTATGGCTTACTGGCTTCAATCAAGAGCGGTTGCAACAACTTATTGACGAAAAGGTGAATTTTGAACAATTCTTTGCACTTGCGGAGTTGCACCCCAATGCACACCTGATTACCGGGCTTATCTGTGGCTACCGGGTTGAAAACATCGAAAATCCGCTCACCCAAAAGGTGCGTTATCTCGACAAACTCGTTGATGAACTCGCAAAAGGACGGAAAATGGAAAAAATTTTGAGATAAAAAACCCAAAATGTAGTTCAAATTATTTTCTCCTACTCCTATTCAAACTGTCAACAAAATTCCATCCGAATCCTACAATTGTATCTTTAGAATTTCTTACAATTGGAAACAATTCATCATCAGTAAAAACATCATCTGCAATTTTCAATTCATAGTAGTAATAATGGATATAGTATAGTGTATTTTGTCCATTAAAAATTTCTGAACGGACCGTTAAGGGTTTGGCTTTATTTTTTTTAAGCTCATAAATCAGAGGTCGTTGCGGGAAGCTAATTTTCATTTTCTTGCTTCTCGCAGTCCCTACTTCCAATTCTTTAACATATTGATTAAACTTAAAATTAGTGGCTTTTATATAAACATAATTGGCACACCCTAACTGAAGTGAGCAAAACAGAAAGATTAAAGCGCTAGAAATAATGAAATAAAATTTATAACTCACTTTACGAAAGTATATAAAATGATATGTTCTGAAAAACAGAAATAAAAAAGCAGACCCAAATGCTGGGCCTGCTCTAGTTAAAATCAATTGTCACCAATCTTCAGTCGGAAAGTCGCCATCTGTCCCTCTTGCCTTTTACCTCTTGCCTTTTCCCTCTTGCCTTTTGCCTTCTCTCTCCTCACTTATCCCTCACCTTCATCGCACCATTCATGATGCTCCAGTGACCAGGGAAGGTGCAAACAAAAGGATAGTCGCCAACGGTGGCAGGCGCCTTGAACCTTAGTTTGTATGATTGTCCGGGATTAACCAACGGAGTGGAATACAATACTTCTGGAATGGAGGGCACATAATTCTTTTCTGCCCCTTTCTCATCCTTCATCATGGCATCACCTGCACGGCCAACCTTTTCCATGGCACCAGGCTTGGTGAACACCATATTGTGTTGCATGGCATCGGGATTTTCAAGAATCAATTCCACTTGTTGGCCCGGCTTTACGGTGAACTCTTTTATATCAAACTTCATGGCTTCGCGGACGGTCTTGATAACAATGCGCTTCACATCAGCATCTGGCTTCTCTTCTCCTGCAGCAGCCCAGGCTGTCTTCAGGCGTCCAAGACGTTCGTTGGTATTGGCCGGATCCAATGAAAGCAGGAATGACTTGTCGGCTGGCTTCAGTTTGATATCCTTGAGTCTGTAATTCCAACCTTCAGATACGGCTTTCAGCACACTCAGTTTGCCCTGCTCATCCATCACTTGTGATCTGCGGATCATCGCTACTACCGTATCAACCGGGGCTTTGGAAACATAACTGCGGATGGCACGTTCCAATGCGAAAGCATTCATATCAGCAGGCCTGCTGAAAGTCACTTTCTTATTGAAACCATTGTTGTTTTTGTTAGACTCGACAATTTCATTGGCCCGGTCAATGGATGCACTCAGGTTGTAATCGCCTACCACATCAGTTGAGAAACTGATATCCCCGACCCATGGGCCATTGAGGTTTCTGGTGATGCCAACTGTTTCTCCAGCTTTGATACCATCCTTATAATTGCGGCTTACCTGATCCACTTTCATGCCCATACCTTCAAAGCGGATGTCTAATGGTACAAATATGTCTTTGCCCAAATCAACACTTCCTTTATTGGTAACCTCAATGGTAACCCGAATCCGCTCCCGGACTGCAGGTGCTGATGGTTCTATCTTGATACCGGTAATTACCAGATCGATTCCAGCCGAAGGCGCTGCTGCCTCTTTTGCCGTAGCTGCCTGCTGGTGCATGCTGTGGTCCATAGCCGCCGGTTTGCTTGCATTGGCCGCGCGTTTGAGTTGGTTGGCAAAATGTTTTTTCATCAATTTGCCGTCATTGGCTGTCAACACCGTTGCAAAAGCATCAGGCATCCAGCGGTCCTCCGCCTCCTTCGCTTGATCAAGTCTGGCGAAGAAAGCCTTTTCTGCAACTGCATCAAGCGGTGATTTGGAAAACAGCAACAAGGCATTCATCACTACAAGCAAGTCACTGTCGTTCAACAAATTGTTCTTGACGATGGATGCAACAGACTTGGCAGTGAAATCCATCACTTTTATGGCATTCTTGCGCACATCTGCAGAGGGATGGGTGAGACCAGCCTGAAACGTGGCATCATCCAAAGCATTCAGTCCTTTCAACACCCACAAGGCATGAATGGCTGATGCATTGATACCAATTTCATCAACAGTGCGGTCTTTGACCATCGCAGTCAACTGAGGAACAATATCCTTATTACCTCTTTCCACTAGCATGCGGTGTGCATGCATTCTCCAAAACATGTTATCGTTTTTGAGGGCTGCAAGCAGTCCACTCACATCACTCATACTTAAATTAACCGGTGTATATGGAGCAGCATTTTTATAGGAAACACGGTAAATACGGCCATGGGTGAAGTCGCGCAAATCGGTTTCATACGCGTTGCCCTGACCATTGCCAAAACCCTGTGGTGTTGGATTGTGTTGGATGATGTAGCTATACCAGTCGGCCACCCATACAGCGCCATCAGGACCCACTTCAGCAAAGACAGGTGAAAACCATTCATCAGCACCGGCCATCAGGTTGAATGCTTCCTTGTCACTGAAGTCGGTACCCTTCTTGACAAGGTTATTCTGATGTAAAATGTGACCGGTTGGTTCTGCTACAAATGCAACCTTGTTCCAATATGCTTTGGGGAAAGATCTGGCGGTATAGAAATTATGTCCGGCTGCAGCAGTGAATCCACCAAAGGCATCCACCTGCCTCACCTTATCAGTGATGGGCTTCATGTCGCGGTGGGTGTCTGTGCTGCGGCTTCCATTATCGATATTATTGGCAGAGTTGAAATAACTGTGCGGAATGGCCATATACCAACCATGCGAATTGTTGGCTGTAGATCCGAAAACATCATTGGTTTCGTTGAAAGCAAAACCCCAGGTATTGTTGGAAGTGTTTGTCATCCATTCCAACTTGCTACCATCAGTCTTGAAGCGGAAAAATGCCTGACCGAACTGAATGGTATCCTTGCTGGCACCAACCACACCTTTGAAACCGGAATAACCCACACAACCCCAAACCCAGTTATCAAAACCATAATGCAGGTTAGACGGACCAGCATGTGTGTCGTACGTGCCGAATCCGGTAAAAAGGATTTTTTTAACATCGGCTTTGTTATCGCCATCCGTGTCTTTCAGGAAAAGCATGTGTGGCGCCTGGGAGACAATCAGTCCGCCATTGGCGAAAGTCATCCCGGTGGGAATGCTCAATCCGTCAGCAAAACGGGTGAATTTGTCGGCCTTGCCATCTTTGTTGGTATCCTCACAGATCAATATATAATCACTACCGCCTTCAGGCTTGCGCTCATTGGGATAGTCTTTGGTGATCAATACATACATTCTTCCCTTCTCGTCCCAGCTGATGGCGATGGGGTGCATCACATTGGGCTCAGCTGCAAACAGTTCCAGGTTGAAATCCACGGGCACCTGGATGTGTTTCATGGATTCTTCAGGCGACAAAGGCATTTGCTGCATTTGTTCACCCGGACGCTTTTCGTAGTTGGGCAACCTCGCAGGTTTGTAAGTCAATGTCTGGGTATTCCTGTTTTTAAATGCTGCAAGTGCATCATCATTGATGCTCCACAGGATACCATTGTATATCAGGTCCTGAAAACCAGCTTGGCTCCAGGTTCTGTCGTCATGACCGTACGCCGTATAAAACACTTTTCCTTTCCCATGCGTGCGGGTCCAGGTATAAGGTTCTGTTGCCACTCCGGGTTTGTCCTTCTGCTGGTCTGCCTTGATGTTCCGCACGGCAAGCACATTATTATCCGGCTGCAGCTGGCTGTGGAGATACGTTTCATCATAAGCAGTGAAGGGCTTCAATCCCTGCATCACGGGATGCCCTGGTTGAACGGTTTGTGTGGTGATGGAATCCATGGTATGCCGCCAGAATTGCCCACCCACCAGCTTGACATATTCGCTGGAATTGCGGAAGCAATAGGATGCACAGTGCAGCGGAAGAAAACCTTTTCCGGAAGCCACAAAGTCGAGCAACGCCTTTTCCGCCTCAGCAGGCAACACATCCCAGTTGGCAAAAACCATTAGGGCATCATACTTGGCTAGGGTTGAAGGGTTCAGATCAGACAGCTGATCAGTATAGGTGAAGTTGATGCCTTTCGGACCCAGCGCAGCCATCAGGGCTGGCAGGCGATCCATAGGTCGATGATGACCATTGTCACCAAGGAAAAGCACTTCAATACGACGGCCCTGCTGGGCAAAAGCTGTTGAGAGCAGCAGGGAGAGGGTGAGCAGGAATTTCATGTTATGGGGGTTGTGGGAGTTGGGTTATGGGTTGTGGGTTCTGGGGTTGTGGGTTTTTAGTTGTAGGTTATCGGTTGTGGGTTATGGGTTGTTTTTAACCGACAACTGACAACCGACAACAGACAACTGATATCAAATAACCGACAACTCACAACCCACAACTTTAAATCAAACATTAAAGAAATCAGGAAGCCTTTTGATAACACCTCCCTCCAAGGCAGATTCATGCGCCAAGATACCAACGGATGTCCAATTGGCCGATTGCGCTGCATTCGGGAAGGGATCCCTGCCTTCAACAAGTGCCATCAGAAACTCATGGGCCAAATGGGGATGGGAACCGCCATGGCCAGCACCTTGGGTGAAACTCAAATGTGTATTTTCTGCAATGTCATAAACCCCCTTGGTGGTGAAATCACGGACCCCTTCTGGCAACAGATGGGCGTAATCGGGTACCCTTACTTTTGAGGGAATCTCATGCTCCGGCAACTTGGCCGTATGCAGCACATGCTCTTCATCCTCAATCAAAGCCCATTCAAAAGATTTCTTAGAACCATAAACTTCAAAACTTTCCCGGTATTGGCGTGCCACATCGAAAAGTGAGCGGTAAACATATGCACTCAGGTCTGAGTTTTTGAATTTGATATGTGCCGACTCCACTGCAAAGGGTGAATTATGAATCTGGGCAAGCTCTTCACGGATGGTTCCTGATCCAAAACAGGAAACATATTCAGCTTCCAGCCTCAACAAACCAGCCACGGGGCCAACACAATGGGTGGCATAATGCATCGGGGGCAATCCTGGCCAGTAATCAGGCCAGCCATCCATATCCTGCTGATGGGAAGCTTTCAGGAACTGCACCTTGCCCAATTCGCCCTTCTCATACAACTCTTTTACATATAGGAACTCCCTGGCATAAACCACTGTTTCCATCATCATATACTTCTTTCCGGTCTCCTTGCAGGCTTGCACAATTTTCATGCAATCCTCCACACTGGTGGCCATCGGAACCGTACATGCAACATGCTTACCGGCATACAATGCCTTCAAAGACTGCTCTGCATGGTTGGGAATTGGAGAGTTGATGTGGACCGCATCAATGGCGGGATCTTTCAACAACTCGTCATAATCCGAATAACGTTTTTCAATACCAAAGGCATCACCAATGGCATTCAATTTCTCCACATTGCGCTGGCAAATGGCATACATATTGGCATGGGGATGGCGCTGGTAAATGGGAATGAACTCAGCCCCGAAACCGAGCCCCACAATGGCAATGTTGATCTTCATGATTGGGTTATATTTTTTAAATGTTGAATACTGTCTTCAATGAGCTGCTGCTCCGACTCAAAAAGAGGCCGCCAGATATTGGCAGCGGTGAGCTTGCTGCTGAAAGCCTCTACACTAATCATCCCTGTGTAACCAATAGATGCCAATGCAGACAAAATACTTTCGAAATCCACATGCCCTGCGCCAAGTGTACCGCGGTCGTTTTCAGACAACTGCACATGAACCAACCTACTGCCCATCCTCCGGATGGCTTCACCCATATCTTTTTCTTCAATATTGGCATGAAATGTATCAAACATGAGTTTGCAATGACTATGGTTGACTTGGTCTGCCAAGGCAATCAGCTCATCAGTGCAGGATACAAGGTAACTTTCAAACCGGTTTAAATACTCCAGCCCCAATGTGATACCCAAAGACTCTCCGTATTCTGCCAGCTGATAAAGGTTTTCTGCCGCCCAACTCTTTTCCTCAGGCGTCGCCGTCCTGCCGGCAAATACACCAAGGGCGGAATGGTAAGGGCCAGTCAGCAATGTGGAACCCAGCACTGCAGCACAGTCCAAAGCCCGCTTGTTGCGTTCCAGGGTCTTTCTCCGCATGGCGGGATCAGCATCGATTTGGTGGTGGTCAGGACCATTGATGGTAACAGCAACCCTATCCAAACCGAGCTCATCAAGCTTGTTACGCCAAGAATTCCAAACGGCGGGATCCGTATCGAATATGGGCACTTCCACCCCATCATAACCCGCATCCTTGATTTGTTCCAATACCGGAAACATTTCCTCATCCATTGCTGTACCCCACAACAGCAGGTTCATCCCAAACTTGTTCATGTATATTTTTTGCAAGCATGAATATAAGCAATGATGAAGAGACAGGAAAATATACAAACCCGAAATTCATTTGAATTCGCTAACTTAATACCACCAAAACAACCGCATTATGTCTGCACAACGCTTTACTGCCCTGGATGTATTCAGGGGTATGACCGTATGTTTCATGATCATTGTGAACAATCAGGCTGGGCCTGCTTTCACACCCTTACACCACGCTGCATGGGATGGCTTTACACCTACCGATTTGGTTTTCCCATCCTTCCTCTTTGCCGTGGGTAACGCCATGGCCTTTACCATGCCCAAATGGACCGGATTGCCTGCATCAGGGGTGGTGATGAAAATCCTCAAAAGAACAATATTGATCTTCCTCATTGGTTACCTCCTGAGTTGGTTTCCTTTTGTTGCACAAGATGCCTCGGGTGTATGGTCGCTCAAACCCATTGAAAATACAAGAATCTTCGGTGTATTGCAGCGTATTGCCCTTTGCTATGGCATTGCAGCCTTGCTTATCCATTTCCTTTCTGCGCGTAAAGTTGTCATCGCCTCCATTATTTTATTGCTGGGCTATTGGGCTGTCTTGTTGCTGAATGGCGATCTCACCATGCTGGGTAATGCCGGCATAGCAGTCGACAAATGGCTGGTCGGTGAAAATCATATGTATAAAGGTGAAGGGGTGCCCTTTGATCCAGAAGGATTCCTGAGCACTTTCCCCGCAGTGGTGAATGTGATCATCGGATATTTTGCAGGGGTTTTGTTGCGCGACAAAGGTAAGGATTACGAGAGCATTGCCAAAGTGCTGCTGGCTGGTGTAGTGTTGATGGCAATTGCCTATTGCTGGAACTACAGTTTCCCAATCAATAAAAAATTGTGGACAAGCTCCTATGTGCTGCATACCAGTGGAATCTCCCTGTTGATGATTGGCTTGCTGGTGTATGTGATTGACAAATCATCCCTGAGCAAAAGCTGGAATTATTTCTTCGAGGTTTTTGGCAAGAACCCCCTGTTCATCTATGTGCTTTCCGGTGTCATTCCACGCTTATTTTCCATGATCAAGACTGGAGATGACAAAACCCTGGGAGAACTGATAACGCAGGATATCTTCCAACAATACATTCCAGGTGAATGGGGTACCCTGTTGTATGCAGTGAGCCTGACGATGGTCTGCTGGCTGGTGGGCTATTGGATGGATAAGAAAAAGGTATACGTCAGGGTATAAGGGGGAGTTCCGCATATTCAAAAGGCTCCCTGGGTTCCTGCAGCAACTGAAAATCCTTGCGAATGGTGTGCACTTCCAGCAATTCATCGCTGATGGCATACCGGGCAAGCTCCGCAATCCGATCTCTCGAGAGTCCTTCTGTAATCCATTCGGAAGCTTCCTCTTCGGGAAGAATGACCGGCATGCGTTTCTTCTTGTTATGGATAGCCGACAATAGCGGGTTGGCAGCGGTAGTGAGGATGGAAAAACTGTCTACTACCTCTCCAGTATCCTGGTCAACCCAAGGATTCCAAATGCCCGCCATGAAAAAATACTCCTGACCTTTTCCCGATATATAATAAGGATAAGCAGTGTCTTTACCCCCTGAAGGCGTGAAGTGCCTCCACTCATAAAAACCGGAGGAAAGGACCAAACACCTCCGTTGTAATGCTGCTTGCTGATAAGTGGGCTTGTTCAATACTTCCTCTCCAATGGCATTTAAAGTATTGTGGGGGATGTCTTTTTTGCCTGTTTTGGGATTTAACCCACCCTTTCTAAAATGCAACAAGGCCTCCCTGCTGCGGATATAGGATGGAATGAATTCCCAATGCATCATCACCAGCTGGAAATCGCCATCACCACCCACCGGCTTGAGAACAGGCCACATGGGATAGGCAAATCCACTGGCATGGGGCATTTGGAGATTCAAATGGCTGTCGGCTATCTTTTTTTCCCGACGTTTAAGCTTGATATGACTTGACCGACTGACGTCAATACCGTTGTGAAAGCACATGGTTGCAAATTACCAAAAGGCAACAGCAAAGCAAAATATGCAGTAAATCAGGGCATAATCACTATTTTTGTTCTTCTCAACGCAAAATAATGGAATACAATACAACCAGAAACCATCTGGAAATGAGGGAATATGGTAGGCATGTGCAACAGATGGTTGACCATTTGCTGACCATAGAAGACAAGGAGAGGAGGCAACGCAATGCCCATGCAATTATTGAACTGATGGGATTTCTGAATCCCCAGCTTAAAAATATTGAAGACTACAGGCAAAAACTCTGGGACCATCTTTTTCTGATCTCCGATTTCAAATTGGAAGTCGAAAGCCCTTACCCAATCCCAACCAGAGAATCGCTACAGGCCAAACCAGCTCCTCTACCCTATCCAAAACGTTATCCCAGATACTCCCACTTGGGCAAACATCTTGAACTGGTGATCAAAAAGGCCTTGGCGGAAGAAAATCCAGAAAAGAAATCAGGTTTTGCGCACATCATAGCCTACTATATGAAGCTTGCGTACAATACTTGGCACAAGGAGCTGATTCCCGACGAAAGCATCAGAAGTGAGTTGAATGCGATTACACAAGGACAACTCGAATTCACCAGCACCCCATTTGTTCGCGCTTACCGGGAACAGGACGACCGCTTCCAAAAGAGAGGGAAACCTGGCTTCCAACAAAGGAACAGACCAAACAATGGCATGGGCGGCGGCGGTGGTAAAAACAGACCTCCCCAAAAATTCAACAAAAAGCGTTTCAAATAACCCATCACTCACCCAACTGCATGCATGAAAGCATTTGAAGTCTACGGTGGAAAAAGATTGAAAGGGGAAATCATTCCGCAAGGTGCCAAAAATGAAGCCTTACAAATCATCAGTGCTGCGCTGATAACCCCCGAGCCCGTTACCATCAGCAATATTCCAGACATATTGGATGTCAACCTCCTCATTGATTTGCTGGAAGAATTGGGTGTTGATGTAAATAGAATCGACAGGCATACCTGCAGGTTCGAAGCCAAAAACGTGCAACTGGATAAATTGGAAGATCCCGGATTTAGGCAAAACAGCAGCAGGCTCAGGGGATCAGTCATGATTGCAGGCCCCCTTCTCGCCAGATTTAATAAGGCTTTCATCCCCAAACCAGGAGGGGACAAAATCGGACGCAGAAGGCTTGACACACACATCATTGGATTTGAAAAATTGGGTGTGAAATTCGATTATGTGCAGGGAGAAGGTTTTTTTAGGCTTACAGCCGATGAACTCAAAGGAACCAACCTTTTATTGGATGAACCTTCCGTTACCGGAACAGCCAATATCATTTTTGCTGCTGTGATGGCCAAAGGCAAAACAACGATCTATAACGCAGCCTGTGAGCCTTACATCCAGCAACTCTGCCGCATGCTGAACAGGATGGGAGCAAAAATCAACGGACTGGGATCAAACCTGCTGCATATTGAAGGCGTGGATTATCTCGGCGGCACAACCCATGCCATGCTGCCGGATATGATTGAAGTGGGTTCATTTATCGGACTGGCGGCAATGACGCAAAGTGCCATTACCATCAAAAATGCAGGTGTTGAACACTTGGGCATCATTCCTGAAAAATTCAGTCAACTCGGCATACAGATGCACATACAGGGCGATGACATCATCATCCCCGAACAGGAATCTTATGCCATCCAAAGCTATATCGACGGCTCCGTATTAACCATTTACGATCACCCATGGCCGGGTCTTACACCTGACTTGTTGAGCATCATTTTGGTTGTGGCCACTCAAGCCAAGGGCAGCGTGCTGATACACCAGAAAATGTTTGAGAGCAGGTTATTTTTTGTAGACAAACTGATTGATATGGGTGCCAGAATCATCCTCTGTGATCCCCATAGGGCGGCTGTCATCGGATTGGAAAGGGAACAGGCTCTCCGTGGCATTACCATGAGCAGTCCGGATATCCGCGCAGGCGTTGCATTGCTCATCGCCGCCTTGAGCGCAGAAGGCAAAAGTACCATCCAAAATATTGAACAGATCGACCGCGGCTACCAATATATTGACAAAAGGCTGCAGGCATTGGGTGCCGATATCAGGAGGATAGACAATTGAATATGGAGCAGGATAAAAACGAAAAAATTATCATACTCGCAGCCCCCTCGGGTGCAGGAAAAACAACCATTAAAGGTCGCATCATAGCAGCCTTGCCAAACAACCTTGCCTTCAGTGTTTCTGCAACAACCAGGCAAATAAGAGCGGGGGAACAGGAGGGTGTGGATTATTGTTACCTCACAACGGATGCATTCAGGAACATTATTGATGCCGATGGATTTGTTGAATGGGAGATGGTTTATGAAGGGATGTACTACGGCACCACCAAGGCTGAAATGGAACGCATCTGGAAGTTGTCAAAAACCCCATTGCTCGACATTGATGTATTTGGAGCTATCAAAGTGAAAAATAACTTTGGCAACAAGGCCCTATCCATTTTCATAGCCCCTCCTTCGATAGAGGAGCTCAAAGAAAGGCTTGTCAAGAGGGGTACAGACAGTTTGGAAACTATCAATAAAAGGCTGCAAAAAGCGGATTTGGAAATCCAGCAGCAGCAGCATTTTGATGAAGTAGTGTTGAATGATGATCTCGATAAGGCTACCGATCGTGTGCTGACACTGATTACCAACTTTCTTGGTATCAAAAAGCAGAAAAGCATGACCAGTAATACTGGTGTTGCGGATATTTGAACGATAAAATGGATACACTCATCATCATCGGTATTGTAATTTCGTTTTTTACTGCCTGCTTCTACGCCGGTATTGAAGTAGGATTTATCTCTTTGAATAGGATAACTGTTGAACTGAGAAAAAAACAGAAATCAGTTAGTGCAACAGACCTGTCGCGGTTCCTTGACGAACCCTCCCGCTTCATCGGCTCCATGATTGCCGGCATGGTGATATTCCTATGTATTTATGGACTGCTGATTGATGAATTGCTTAGCCCTGCCTGGCTGATGTTGGGAGAATACCTGCCCCAACAACTCGAACCTGGGATTACCTTAATTAGGATATTTTTTGACCATATTGTTTCTGCGGGACTGATATTGATCAGTTATTTCTTCTTCCGGGCAGTATTCAGGAGCAAGGCAGACACACTGATGTTTTTTTTGAATCCGTTAATCAAATTCAATTTTAGGCTTTTGGATCCAATTGCCCGCCGATTGGTATCACTTTCAGAATGGATCCTCCAAAACCTGCTTAGCGTAAAGATCAGGAAAAACAAAAGCAATTTCAACCGCCTTGATGTTGACTATTTCCTCCAACATCGGGATGAAATGGAATCAGCCAATGGGGAAGTCAATAAGGAACTCTTTGAAGCGGCCTTGACCATGCCTTACCTCAAAGTCAGGCAATGTCTTGTACCTCGCAAGGAAATAGAAGCCATTCCGGTACAGGAAACAATAGAAACGCTGAGAAACAGGTTCATGGAAACCAATTTGACCAGGTTGATTGTTTATGACAAAAATATAGATCATATCATAGGCTATGTTCACCAGATATCTCTCTTCAAAAATCCACAGAGTATCCAATCAGCCATGTTGCCCATTTCTGCAGTGCCGGAAAGCATGAGTGCAACTGATCTGATGAACCGTTTCATCAGGGAAAGGAAAAGCATTGCCTGGGTAGTTGATGAGTTCGGCGGCACAGCAGGCATCATCACCATGGAAGATTTGCTTGAGGAATTGTTTGGCGAAATCAAAGATGAATATGATGTGGAAGAATTGATTGAAAGAGAAACAGCTGATGGGGAGTTTGAATTTTCCGGCAGAATTGAAATGGATATCCTCAAGGAAAAATACAAGTTGGATCTTCAAAGTAATGGTATTGAAACCCTATCCGGGTATATTATTCACCACAACGAAGCAATACCGAAAATGCGCGAACACATCATCATTGGTGTTTATGAATTCGAAATTCTGGATGTTACAGATACAAAAATCGGACTTGTCCGCATGCGAAAGGCCGTTTAAGCCCTAGCCTTTCGCTGAATTAAAAGCTAAAATTAGTTTTCAGTAAATGATTTAATGACTAATTTTGCAGTCCTGCCATAAAGCAGAGGTCCCGTAGTTCAATGGATAGAATAGAAGTTTCCTAAACTTTAGATACAGGTTCGATTCCTGTCGGGACTACAACAAAAGCCGCTCATCAAAAGCGGCTTTTGTTATTTTTGCTGAAACTATTGAAATGCAGGCAGTAAAAACCATTCTTACCATTGGCTGGGACTCCAACATATGCCTGGGTGTAGCCTATTGCCTGAACAAGGCAGGATTTACCGTTTACCTGTTAACACATAATAAAAACAATGCCGGACGCCATTCCAGATTCATATCTAAAACATTCAGCTATAACGCTGAATCCGATCTTGCAAATGCTGTACTGAAGATAGTAAAAAAGGAAAAAATTGACCTCGTCATGCCCTACGACGAGATTGAAACCAGAACCATTAGGGAGAACCAGGCACTGATTTCACCATACGCAGCATGTTCCTGGGCTACTGCTCCCGAGCAATTCAATATTGGAATCAACAAAGGAGTTTTGGCCGCATTTCTTGAAACCAAGGGCATTCCCAACCCTCCTTCAGCACTCCCTCAAGACCAAGAAAAAATCAATCAG
>JBDLUN010000235.1:0-5059 GCA_039805245.1 Bacteroidota bacterium | reverse complement strand
AAGAATCCGGCTTCAGAGTCAACGCTTTAACATAGAGGTTTTCAATTTTTTTGCAACGCTCAGTATAATCTGCAGGTCTTTTGCTGGCATCAGATACGTGGGTCTCTCCAAAAAGTTCACCTGCATATTCAAAAGTAAGGTCAAATGATTCTGGGTTGATTGCAAGGAGTTCTTCAAACTTTTTCAATACAGCATTGACATCACCTTTTTCCCTGACATGATCCAGTGCCAATAGTGGCAAGTAATCATCTTTAGGGAAGAGTTTAAGGCCAAGACCAATGTAATTGTTCATGTTCGCTTCATCCTTCTTGTCGTAGTAGTATTTGGCCAAATACCTGTAAGGAGTAGCCATATCAGATGAACCACCAACATTGGCATCAGCCAACTTCTTGAAAAGTCCTATGGCTTCATCTTCTTTTTTGGCATTGAGTGCCGACAGACCCATGTAGTAAGTCAGTGTTGTATCCAATTTGTAAAGACCCCAACCCTGGCTGAAAATGTAATCACCGATCACCCCTGTGCTTTTGAAAGTGGTCAGGGCATCATCAAATTTTTCTCCGTTGTAATAGGCAGCACCTTCTTCAAAACCGCTGGAATACAATGAAAATACAGGTTGGTAATTATCGACTGTCAGAAACAAGGTGGTCTGGTTTTTGTCGATTTCCAATGCTTTTTTGAAAGATTCCAATGACTGCATCCTTGATTCTGGCATGGCTGCACGCTCTGCAGGATTGGCTGCTATGGCACTCAACACCTTTCCTTTGAGGTAATAAATCTCAGGATTTTTCTGGTTTTTGGGGGATGCCAGTAAAGCTTCAATAGCAGTTTTGGCTTCACCCAGTTTGTTGGCCGTCAGTGCATCTTTGATCTTGTTCAGGTTTTGGGCATTGACTGAAACCAGCGCAATCGCAGCCATGAAAGTCAAAAGGATCCTTTTCATTGTATGGTATTTGTAATTATCAGTTTGTTGTTTCATTGTTTTCTGTTTCCCCCGTACTTTCCTCTGATTCGCCTGTTGGTTGTTCATTTACCTCATCGAGGTTGGTAATGGCTGCAATCTCATCGTCATCGTCCAACCGTATGAGTTTAACTCCTTGCGTAGCCCTTCCCAATTCTGATATCTGTGCAATTGACATCCGTATGGTAATGCCGGAAACACAAGTAATCATCAAGTCTTCCTTCTCACTTACGTCCAGGATACCAACCAAGTTACCGGTTTTTTCTGTAACATTAATGGTTTTAACACCTTTTCCTCCCCTGTTGGTGATCCGGTATTCTTCCACGGGTGTCCTTTTGCCATATCCTTTTTCTGAAACCACCAGGACTGTCCTGGTTTTATCGTTGGCATTGACACAAACCATGCCAACAACCTCGTCTTTCGAATCATCCACTTCAATACCCCCTACACCGATTGCACCTCTTCCGGTTGGGCGGACCTTGTCTTCCGGAAAGCGTATGGCTCGACCAGACTTCAACGCCAGCATGATTTCAGATTGGCCATCGGTCATTTTAGCGTTCAGCAACTGATCTCCTTCCACAATGGTTATGGCATTGACACCATTGGCTCTTGGGCGACTGAAATCGGCGAGTTCTGTTTTCTTGATGATACCCTGTTTGGTGCAAAGTACAATGTAATGACTGTTGACAAATTCTTGGTCCTGCAGGTTTTTAACATCTATGATTGCCCGGATCTTATCATCTTGGGGCAATTGCATCAGGTTTTGAATAGCCCTGCCTTTACCCTGCTTTTCTCCATCGGGGATTTCGTAAACCTTCAACCAATAGCAACGCCCCTTTTCAGTGAAAAACAACAAAGTATGGTGTGTGGAGGCTACAAAAAGATGCTCAATATAATCTTCTTGCCTGGTTTTACCCCCAATCGATCCCCTACCACCACGCTTTTGGGCCCGGTATTCATCGGCTGGAGTCCTTTTGATGTATCCCAAATGGGAAACAGTGATAACTACATCCTCTTCCTTGATCAAGTCTTCAATGCGGACTTCATTATCCAGGTAGGTGATTTCAGTACGGCGGGCATCACCGAATTTTTCTTTTACTTCAGCGAGTTCAGTTTTGATGACATCGTATCGTTTTCCCTCATCAGATAACAAATCTTTCAGGTAGGTAATCAATTTCATGATTTCCTCATACTCCTCCCTGATTTTTTCAATTTCCATGCCAGTGAGGCGTTGGAGTCTGAGTTCAAGCACAGCTTTGGCCTGAATTTCACTCATCCCGAATTCACTCATCAAACCTTCCCGGGCTTTGTCTGGTGTTGGAGCATTCCTAATCAATTGGATGACCGCATCCAGGTTATCCAGGGCAATCAGGTATCCCTGCAAGATATGGGCCTTCTTTTCAGCCTCACGCAGTTGGTATTGTGTTCTGCGAACGACCACCTCATGGCGGAATTCAATAAAGGAGGATATCAGATCTTTCAGGTTGAGGATCCTGGGTCTTCCTTTGACCAACGCTACATTGTTGATGCCATAGGATGTCTGCAAATCAGTGTATTTGAACAACTGATTGACAATCACATTGGCAACAGCATCTTTTCTGACATCAATGACTATCCTTGTTCCTTCTTTTTCATTGGATTCATTGTTGACATGGGTAATGCCATCAATGATTTTTTCTATGACGAGTTGGCCGATTCTGGCGGTGAGCACATCCCTGCTGACTTGGTAAGGGACTTCTGTAATTACGATTTGTTCCCTACCGTTGGCCTTGGTGTCAACATTCACTTTACCGCGCAGCACCACCCTGCCCCTTCCTGTATGCATGGCATTTTTGATGCCTTCCATGCCATAAATGAGTCCGCCGCCGGGGAAGTCCGGTGCTTTGACATGTTGCATGAGTTCGTCGATGGTGATGTCCCTGTTGTCCACATAAGCTATACAACCATCAATTACTTCAGAGAGATTGTGTGGGAGCATGTTGGTTGCCATACCTACCGCGATGCCACTGCTGCCGTTGATCAGCAAGTGCGGTACCCTGGTAGGCAGCACCGTTGGTTCTTCCAGCGAGTCATCGAAATTGAATTGGAAATCGACTGTTTCTTTGTCAATGTCATCCATCATGTAACCTGACATCCGCTGAAGTCTGGCTTCCGTATAACGCATGGCAGCCGGACCTTCACCATCCGGTGAACCGAAATTACCTTGCTTGTCGATTGTTGGATAGCGGGTATTCCACTCCTGCCCCATTCTCACCAACGCATCATAAACCGCTGTATCGCCATGCGGGTGATACTTACCCAGTACTTCACCCACAATCCTTGCACACTTTCTGGTGGGTTTGTTATAATCCATGCCCAACTCATTCATGGCAAAAAGGATTCTCCTGTGTACCGGCTTCAAACCGTCGCGCACATCAGGCAACGCCCTGCCTACGATTACACTCATCGAATAATCGATGTAAGCAGCCTTCATCTGCTCTTCTATATTGACAGGTATGATTCTGTTGTTGTCGTTCGTTTGTTCGGGTAAATTCTGTTCGTCCATTGCAATAAAAAAGAGGCTTGGTTAACACTAAAATAAGTTAACAAATTTACTCATTTTCAGGGGGATATCCATCAAAACAATGGGTAAGAGTTATCCACTTTTTAACCCTCTCCAGCCATATCCATGATGATTTCCCACTCATGGTCAAGTACGGGTTGAACAGAAAGTCTGCCTAGTCTTATCAAAGCCATATTGGCCAAAGCTGGAGTTGCTTTGACTGCCGCAAGGGTTACCGGTTTTTTGAGCTTTTTGTGGGGTTTGAAATCTACAACAACCCAGGCTTCCTCTGTAGTGGTGGGGTCTTGGTATGACTCTTTGACCACTTTGGCAATACCCACAATTTCCAGCCCTTCATTGGAGTGATAGAAAAAAGCAAGATCACCTTTTTTCATCGACCTGAGGTTATTACGTGCGCCATAATTCCTGACGCCATCCCAAAAGGTTACTCCATCCTGTACAAATTGGTCCCAAGAGTATTTGAAAGGTTCTGATTTGATTAACCAATATGCCATAATTTCCGTTTGAAATTCAATAGCCGCTGGCAAGAACATCTGCCAGGTGCATCGATTTAATAGGCATTTGCTTGTTGCCCATTACACCACCTATGTGCATCAGGCAGCTTAGATCAGTGGATATGACCACATCTGCACCTGTATTAAGGATATTGTTTGCTTTTTGTTCACCCATGGCCACTGAGATGGCTTCGAACTTCACTGAAAAGGTACCACCGAAGCCACAACAGGTTTCATTTTCTGCCAACTCAACCAATTCAAGTCCTTTTACTTTCGACAACAATTGTCGAGGTTCATTTTTAAGTTTGATTTCCCGTAAGGCTGCACAGGAATCGTGGTAGGTTGCCTTACAATTCAGTTTTGCACCAAGGTCATCAACCTTCAAAACATTGATCAGAAAATCACTCAGCTCATAAACCCTTGACTGCAAGTCTTTGATTTCCTTGGTATTGGAAGCTTTATCGTAAATATCAGTATAGTAGTTTTTGACAAATCCCGTACAGGATGCACTGGGCATCACTACGTATTGTGCATCAGCAAAATCATGAATAAATTTGTCACAAACCTTACGGGATTCATCCCAATAACCGGCGTTGAATGCAGGTTGTCCACAACAGGTTTGTTCAATATTGTATTTGACCATACAACCGGCCCTTTCCAATACTTTAACGGTATTGAATCCTGCTTCAGGATATAATTGGTCTATGAAACAGGGAATGAAAACATGGACTTTCATGCGTGCAAATTATGTTGCTTGGAGATTTGGTCGATGGTAGCTCCCAAACTGATCATTTTCAATGCAGTATCTGCTGCTTCCTCTCCTTTGTGGCCATGTATTCCTCCTATTCTCTCCAGGGCTTGCTCTTTTGTATGGACTGTCAATACGCCAAAAATGACCGGAACAGGTAAACTCAAATTCAGTTGTAAAACACCATCAGAAACCATTTGGCATACATAATCAAAATGAGGTGTATCTCCCTGTATGATAGTACCCAACGCAATAAAGGCCATTGGACGGAAATCCTTGTATTTCAACTTTTCCCA
>JBDLUN010000234.1:0-3108 GCA_039805245.1 Bacteroidota bacterium | reverse complement strand
CTCTCTTCACCTTGGAACAAAGTTATCAGATTCAGACGGGAATGAACTAAAAAATAATAGCCTTGAAAGTTGGTGTTTATCTTGCTAGGTTGATTAGAGAATTGAATTGAAAAATTTCAATCGAGTCCAAAAACCTGTAATTTTTTTCTGGAAATTCCAACGCATAACAGATAACCAATGTCGATATAAATAGAAACGAGTTATTTTTACCAAACCCATGAAGAAAGATAGAATATACCATGATAATAGCTGATATCAATATCGGCCCGAATGCCGCATTTCACATGCTTCGGCATTTTGTGGAAATCCCGGAAATGTTGCGCTTGGAAATGTTGCGGTCTGGCAGAACAGAAGAGGCCATAGAGAAAGAGTTACGAGAACCAGGATCAAGGTTTGAAACGGAATTTGCACAAGATATCGAAGTATTGCTCGATCGTATATTGGAGGATGGGTATGAGGAGGAAATCGGTGCAAATGGCAATCTTGTATGGAAGGGATGGGCAGACCCCAACCGTTTTCCCCACGGGGCAGGTACACAATCTGTAGTCCATATTGATACCATTCCGAAAGGTTCAAAAAGCCTGATCTATAAAATGGTGAACAGGGGAGTGGCTTTGATGCATTTCAAAGTTGGTAAGCTTCCTCTAACACATAAATATACCATCATCCTGAAGCCCACACAAACCAGGCCGGTTTTCATCACGGCCTTTCCCGGTGCACCTGCCATGCCTCTCCCCGAGCGAAGCATGGTGGAGTCTTTGTATAAACAATGCAAAGCCTATTGGGATACACACCTGTTTTTGGTGGAGGATGATATTAAAACAAAAAAAGATAACCAATGAAATCACTCCTCACCATCACGCTCATCATCCTGTTAGCCGCCTGCAATGACACACCAGAAAATCAAGACATGCAGCTCAAACCAGTCCCTGTTTCGTCGGACCAACAAAAGGGTATCGTGTTTGAAAGGATTAAGGTGAAGTATAATTCGAAGATCTGTGCGGACATCCCAAAGACAGGTATTAGGTCGATGCACATACTCCAGTGCTACAATGTTTTCAAATAATCAATGCTGCATTTGAGGGCAATTTCAGGTGATTTGACAGTGTCCTGTTCCACGATGAAATGCTCTACACCATTGGCTTTGGCCGTTTTGATGATGTTTGGTAAGTCAAGAATGCCGTCACCGGCCGTGGTCATGTAATCCCACAATTCAATCCATTGTTTCGCATTACCACCATCACCTGAAAAACGAACCTTTTGCTTCATGTCTTTCACATGCATCAGCTTGTACCGGTCTTTGTGTTGTTTCAAGAGTGCAATGGGGTCTGCCCCACCGGCAGTGGTCCAATACAAATCCATTTCAAAAAATACCAGCGAAGGGTCGGTCTGGTTGAAAATGATATCCAACGGCAGCTGTCCCTCCATTGAACTCAATCCATATCCATGGTTGTGGTAGGCAAAGCGGATGCCTTTACTTTTAGCATCAGCACCAATTCGATTAAAGTCATCTGCCATGCGTTTGTATCCATCCAGGTGCTGACGCTCTGCATCTGGTATGGCCGGCAAAACAACATATTTGCTTCCCAGTATATGCGCCGCTTCAGCAAGCCCAGACATATTACTCCTCAAAGTATCCAAGTCGGTATGCAGGGAAGGGGCTGTCATGCCATGCTTCTGCAAGAGCTGTTTTATCGAATTGCTGTCCTTTCCAAAAAAACCGCTGCCACTGAAGCCCACGGCTTTAGCTGTAACGGCCCATTTCGACTTGGCAGCTTCAGTACTGAAGGTATAGGGACCAAAAAATTCAATTTTTTTGTAGCCCAATTGCTGCAAAAGCGCAAATGAAGCTTCCAAATCTTGTTCCAGCATTTTGGGCAGCGAAAACAGATTGATACCCACTTCTCCAACCAGTGTTTTCAGTAAGGTAAGGGAAGGCAACGAAGCACCCAGGGCCAGCATAGCATGGTTGCGGATAAAGTTTCTGCGAGAGATCATGAGGAGGGGTTTAATCATTGAATGTAGTTTTTTTTCACGGCATGGAACAGGAAAACAAACCTATATATTGGTGAATTCCACATTTCCCAACAATCAGTTGTCATCATCTTTGAACAATGAAAGGAAGGTTACTCAATCCATTGGCTGATCCTGTTTTCAAAAGAATTTTCGGAGAAGAAAAAAAATTACTGATTTCTTTAATCAATTCTGCTATTCGTCCCATTGACCCGGTTGTTGAAATTGAATATTTTCAACCTGAGTTAGTTCCTTATCAGGGATATGACAAAGTAACCATCGTCGACGTAAGGTGCATGGATGCCAACAAGCGACAATTTATAGTTGAGATGCAAGTAAATCCGCAACAGTTTTTCATGCAACGTGTTTTATACAATACTGCTAAAGTGTTTAGCCGACAATTGATTATGGGCGAAAAATTTAATTTATTGCAACCTGTTTTTTGTTTAAGCCTGCTTAATCATGTTATAGAACCGGATAAGAATGAATGGATCCATAAGTATGAATTGACCCATCAAAATGATCCCCAAAACAGGATGGATGGCATGCATCTGTTTTTTATTGAATTGCCAAAATTCAGGAAATTGGTTAAATTTGATTTGGCAGATCCTCTTCATTGCTGGATGAAATTTTTTATTGAACCAGAATATTTCACACTTATGTCTCCAAAACATTATGAAACCTTTGAAGAATTGAAGCAGGCCATTGAATTGTTGCATGAATCCGCTTTCACAGAAGAGCAATTATGGGCTTACGATAAATATTGGGATGCGATAAGAACCAGACAGGCAGAAGATGATTATCGAGATCAAAAGTCTAGGGAAGAGGGGTTGAAAAAAGGTAAATTAATTGGTCTTGAAACTACTTTAAATGTTATACAGGCCCTGAAAGAAAATAATTTGAGTGATGAAGAAATTGCAATGAAATATGATTTAACCCTGGATGTTGTAACTCAAATAAAAAATTATATTTAACTCAAACCAAATGCTTCTTCAACTCCCTGCTGAAGCTGTATTCATTCCATATGTAAAAGGCATTGGGAATGGTTTTGATTTTACCCAACGCCATGCGGTAAAACATGCGGAATAAAATCCG
>JBDLUN010000233.1:0-2619 GCA_039805245.1 Bacteroidota bacterium | reverse complement strand
AACCAAACAACATGAAACGATTGCTTGTCATCCTTCCCGCACTCCTCTGCAGCCTCATAGCGCTTGCGCAAGGTCCCAAAGTATTGGTGGTCACTGCCCATCCGGATGATGAAACCGGATTCTCCGTTACCATGTTCAAGATTACCCACGAGCTCAAAGGCACGGTGGATATGGCCGTTATGACCGACGGCGGCGGAGGGTTTGCTGATTCACAATTGGGAGCCATGTATTTCGGACTCAACCTCACGGATTCGGTAGTTGCCAGAACACACCTGCCTATGATCCGCAAGCAGGAAATCATCAATGCAGGCAAAATTATGGGAGTCAGGAACATCTATTTTATGGAACAACCTGATGATTGGTATACCACTGACATCACTCCTTACATATCCGGCAAGAATTGGGATATCCCTTATGTGGAAAGACGGATGGACAGATTGTTGGCTGAGCGTGATTATGATTTCATCATCACCATGTTACCGCATTCGGGTCAGCACGGGCATCATAAAACCTCTGTAATGATGGCCCTGCGTGCTGTTCAGCGCTTCAAAGGAACCAAGAAGCCCATAATTATTGCAGGTAGTCCCATGCGCGAGGGCACAAAGCCCACTGAGTTTTCCATGCTGGAAGGGTTTCCTGAAACCAAGATAAAACCTGATGCACCGAAATTTACGCTCAACAGGGCATACCGTTTTGCAGAAAACGACAAGTTGAGTTACAAGATTGTGGCCGATTGGGTCATTGCCGAATACAAATCACAGGGAGCCATCCAGGAAAACGGCATCCACAAGACAGATATGGAAATCTATCATTATTACGATTTGAATGATCCTGCAGGAATCGCCAAAGTGCAGCAACTCTTCGACAACCTGGCCAAAAGTGGATTTCAACCCACAATAAAAAAATAAGTATGTACAGATTGTTAATCCTTATCAATGCAGTTTTTGTTTTTGGATGTGAGCTGGGTAACAAGGATATCAAGCCCACTTTCAAACTGACTCCATCAGAAAAGTTCACCTTCAAGTCTTTTGTGGATTGTAATATGGCCGAAGCCTGGATTGGAGACACTTTCAGGATTTTTCCAGGCAAATATGGTGAGGATCCTGTTTGGGGCTATTCCAACGAGTTGGAATTTGCAAGCGGTAAAAATGCTGATGAAGTTTTTCTGACACCGCATGATCAGTTTACCGATCCGGTAATGCCACCGAATGTACCACCCGGACAAAAGGGGCTCCATGGTGCAGTTTGGTTTGAAACCGTTTACCAATCTCCGCAAGATGCTTCCGGCAAAACCCTGTATGCCATTTATCACAATGAAAATTATCCGGAAACATTACCTTATAATCCCCAAACCGGAGAAGGGTATATCGATTCCCTTTGGCCAGAAGGGCTTACCGGTCCGCAATCCGTTGCCGCAGTATGCCGGATAGGGGTTATGAAATCCACCAATGGTGGTCATTCTTGGGAAAACAGGGGCTTGTTCATTGAAGATTTGCAGCCCCGAATGATTCCTAAACCCCACAACAATTCCCTCACTTTTGCCGGTGGCGTGGGCGACCCTTCAGCAGTAGCCAGTGGAGATTATCTCTACCTTTTTTATGGCGAATATGGTTATCCTGGTGTTTATGATGCAGCAAAATATGATTCTGTGTTTGAGGCATCCGGACAATGCATCAGCATTGCCAGAATTAAACTTTCTGACCTTGACGACCCTCAGGGCAAAGCCCAAAGATGGGATGGTAAAGCCTTTGCTGCCCCCTATAATAGTATCGGCAAGCCAGTAGCTTCTTTGCAGATACCAGCCAGTGATAAGGGCGGTGCAGCATCCCGTGCAGGAGGAAATTTTCATTGGGGACCCTCTGTAAGTTGGAACACCTACCTCAACTGCTGGGTAATGATGATGGGCAGGGTAGAAGGACAAAAATGGGTGGGAGACAAAATTTATATCTCTTTCAATACCAACAAAGATCTGGGGAAGGGCGATAATGCCCAGCAATGGTCAAAGCCCCAGTTGGTCTTGCAAAAGCCCGGTCATATCCTTTGGTATCCTTCTTTACAGCCGATGAATACGGAGGAAGATATCAGGGAAAAACGGACATGCCTCCAACTGGGTAAAAAGGCAAGGTTGTTTGTGAAAGATATGGAAGGTCCGAAGGCAGAATATATTTCTGAATACATTATCGAATTCGAAAAATAATCCACCAAACAATCCAAAACTAAAAGTTAATTTGAGTCCTCAAATCATGATATGAGGGTATTGTTTTTGCTTGTTTTTTTTGGTTCGACTTATGCCTTTGCACAACCCGTTGATTCCACTGCATGGGCCCAATACATGCAAAATAATCGGCTGTATTGGGATAGCCTGGGCACTGATTTTTATGATGGCATCATTGCCGGCAACGGCAGGTTAGGGGTGAATATGTATCGGGAAAACAGCAAGACCCTGCGTTTTGACATTGGCAGGTCAGATGTTACCGATCAACGCCCGCATTATCCAGATAGCATGTTTACCCAACAGCTGGTTTCACACCCGAGGTTGCCTATCGGTAAAATGGTCATCAGAACTGCAGGGGAAATAACTGGAGCCAATATCTATCTTGATCTCTGGAATGCTGAAGC
>JBDLUN010000232.1:0-3032 GCA_039805245.1 Bacteroidota bacterium | reverse complement strand
GTTGATGTGCGATCTCAGTCAGCTGTCATCAGGGGGACAATCAAAAATGAAACAGGCAGTGCCTTGGAAAATGCTTCTGTACAAATCAAGGGTTCTGCATCAGGCGTAGTAACCAATGCTTTGGGAGCTTTCGAACTCTCGGGAAAAAATGGAGATGTACTTGTTGCTTCAGCTATTGGATACCAGCCAGTTGAAGTGGTGTATAATGGCAGTCCGCTGAATATCTTGCTTAAGATGCAGACGGCAGATCTGGATCAAGTGGTGGTGGTTGGCTACAGTCGCCAGAAGAAAGTCAACCTGACTGGAGCAGTGTCTGTTGTCAGCGGACAGGAACTTGCCAAGCGTCCTGTTTTCAATACTACTGTAGCCCTTCAGGGAGCCTTGCCGGGTGTAACCGTTTCCCAGTTCAATGGTGTTCCAGGGTCTGAAGCGCAGATACGCATCAGGGGATTGGGTACGCTTGGAAGCAATGAACCATTAATTCTGATTGATGGTGTGGTTGCTTCTTTCGGTGATGTTGATCCCAACAATATTGAAACGATTTCTGTATTGAAAGATGCCGCTTCTGCTTCAATCTATGGATCAAGGGCTGCTGGTGGTGTTATCCTGATCACCTCCAAAAGAGGTAAGTCTGGCAGGATGAAGGTGGATTATGATGCTTTCTATGGATTCCAACGTCCGGTTGATAAACCGAAATACCTGTCGGCAACAGATTTTATGAAGCTTTATAATGAAGCACTTACCAATGAAGGTGCAGCACCGAGGTTTACTGAGGCCTATATCAATGGTTATGCCGACAGTTACAGGGTTAATCCTGATTTGTTCCCGAATACCGATTGGCAAGATGTGACGCTGACCAATGGGTTACAGCAACAACATAATATCACCCTGAATGGAGGAAATGAAAAGCTCCGTGTGCTGGCAGCATTGAACTACATGGATCAGAACGGCATCATTGCCAATTCCGGTTTCAAGCGCTACAGTTTCAGGTTGAATGCGGATTATAAAGTGAATGAAAAACTGAATTTCCAGTTTGATGTGAATTTGCGCAAAGAGAATTTCAATACCCCTGCAGTGGGTTATGGCAATATCTTCTACCAGATGTATAGGGTGCCACCCATTTATGCAGCAAAATATTCTGATGGTTCATGGGGACCTGGTTGGGAGGGTGGCAACTCATTGGCATGGTCTCAAGCCTCTGGTGTCAATGCCACAGATGCCACCAATGCATTGATAAACCTGCAAGCGAATTATGCACCTGTCAAAGGGTTGAATTTCAACTTCAATTTTGCTCCAAAATATTTCACTGACTATTCGGTGAATAACACCAAGAAAATAGACTTCTACAATTTCTTTTCAAAGGCTTTGTTCTTGAGCAGTCCGAATAAAAGTAGTCTTTCCAATTCAACCAACAACAACCTGACCAATTACCTGCGTTTCCAGACAACCTACAATAAGTCTTTTGACTGGTTGGAGATGAATCTGCTTGCAGGTGCTGAGCAGACTGACAGCCGTTCACAGGGCTTTAATGCCTATCGCGAGCTCACGCTGTTTCCTGAATTGGTACAACTGAATTCTTATCCTTCACTCAACCAGAACCTTGGTGGCTATGGTAATGCTTGGGCTTTAAGGTCTTATTATGGAAGAGCCAATTTTGTTGCCAAAGACAAATACCTGTTGGAGATCAATTCCAGATATGACGGATCTTCACGCTTCGCTTCAGATTTCAAGCGCTATGGTTATTTTCCTTCCTTCTCTGCAGGCTGGATTCTTTCCAAAGAAAATTTCATGGATAATATAGGTTTTCTCTCTTTGCTCAAATTACGGGCATCCTATGGTGCATTGGGTAACCAAAACATCGGCAATTATCCCTATATCTCATCCCTTAGCCTTGGTCAGGGGGTGTTCAATGGCAACATTGTGAGTTCTGCAGCCCAACTTATTGCGGCAAACAGGGAGATTACCTGGGAAGCCACCAAGGTTTTGAATCTGGGTATAGACGCTACCTTATTGAATAACAAATTGTCTTTTGAATTTGATTACTATATCAAAAAGACAGACGATATCCTGCTGACCCTGCCCATCCCGTTGACAACAGGTCTTAGCCCTGCCGTACAAAATGCTGGTCGGGTTGATAACAAAGGATGGGACCTCAATGTGCGATACAATGACAAAATCGGTAAGGACTTCAACTACGGAATAACTGCAGTATTATCTGATGTAAAAAACCGTGTAGTGGACCTCAAAGGTACTGGTCCGTACATCGGCGGTTTCCAGATTACACAGGTAGGTCAGGAGATGAATGCCTTGTTTGGTTTTGAATCAGCAGGGTTGTTCAAAACTGCTGAAGAGATTGCCGGTCACGCAAGGCAGTTCGGTGCACTGAAGCCAGGTGATATCAAGTATGTTGACCAGAACAAGGATGGTGTTATTGACGCAAACGACAGGGTGATTATGGGCAGCAGGATTCCCCGGTACACCTACAGTCTGAACCTTTTTGCGGAATACAAAGGATTTGATCTCACAGTGTTTTTCCAAGGTGTTGGCAAATGGAACGGTTATCAGAATGTGGATGGGGCCTGGGCATTTCATAATGCAGGAAGTGTGCGCGATATCCATCTGGGAAGGTGGAGCCCTACCAAAACCGATGCTGAAAATGCAAAAGCCACCTATCCGCGCTTCTTTGTTGCGCAACAAAATAACCAGCAGAATTCCAGCTATTGGGTGGATGATGCATCCTATCTGAAGATGAAAACAGTGGTCATTGGGTATACATTTTCCAACAAGCTGCTGAACAAATCACCTTTTTCCATGGCAAAGGTTTATGTGAGTGGACAAAACGTTTTCTCTTGGGATAAGGTACCCGGATATGATCCAGAGACTCCGCTCGGTGGACCATCGAACTATCCCCAAGTGGCTTCATTCGTAGCCGGTATCAAAGTGAGCCTGAAGTGATTCCATTCATCCCGCTAAAATCAACACAATGAAAAAATATATTCTACCGATTGTCATGATAGCATTCACCATGGTTG
>JBDLUN010000231.1:0-12795 GCA_039805245.1 Bacteroidota bacterium | reverse complement strand
GGTTCAGGCAGATTGATTTTGTCTGGCTACACGAAAGCCGGTCAGCGTTTTCTCTACATGTTTAATAACTTTAAGGGCGACAATTTCTTTTCGGGTCAAAAAAGAAAAATATGGCTTGCCGGTCCGGCACAAACTGAATCGGTGGCTTTTATCAATGAAAAATTATTGTTTATAGGCAGTGAAGCCATATCCGTATTGAAGCAGAAACTTGAGGGCTTGGGTGTTGATACCTTATTTGGAAAGGCGAAATAGTTTGAATTCCTGCACATGGATACGCTGGGATTGCCCCAGCGTTGATGTATCCTCTTGTTGAAAGTGGCCTCGCCTGGAATCGAACCGGGATCTGGAGCTTCGGAGACTCTTATACTATCCATTGTACTACGAGGCCGGGGACGCAAATTTAGTTGATTTCCTTATATTTAGAGAACTAAAGCTTGCTGTGTGAAAAAATTGACCCTTCATTCAATCGCCTTGATTGCCTCTTTTGTTTGCTTTTTGGTTGCTGCTGGTTTTATGGTAAGCAGCAATATTATTGATGCAGGCCCTTGGACAATTGCCTTCTTCGCCTTGCTGGCCTTGGGTTTCAGGGGTTTGGTTAATTTGAAAGGTTATGCCTTCACTGTGATGATCTTTGCTGCCGTAGCAACCTCCCTGTTCTATCCGCAGTATTTTTTGGTTTGGGGTGATTTCAAGCTATCTGGATTAATCATTCCGCTCCTCCAAATCATCATGTTTGGTATGGGAACTTCCATGTCGGCAAACGATTTCATAACCATCGTGAAAAGTCCCAAAGGCGTAATCATCGGCATCCTCAGCCAATTCACCATCATGCCATTCTTGGGGTTCACCCTGGCCTATTTCAGTGGGTTGCCGCCAGAAATAGCTGCAGGAATCGTATTGGTGGGCTGTTCACCCAGCGGATTGGCCTCCAACGTAATGGCCTACCTCGCAAAAGCCAACTTGGCGCTCTCCATCACCATCACTTCCTGTACAACCTTGCTGGCACCGTTCGTCACGCCTTTGCTCATGAAATTGCTGGCGGGCGCTTATATCGAAATCAATGTGCTGAGCATGATGTGGGATATCTCCAAAATGATTATCCTTCCCATCGTGGTGGGACTGCTATTCAATAAACTGTTGGGGAGCAAAGTGAGTTGGTTGGACAAAGTGATGCCACAGGTTTCCATGCTGGGTATCGCACTCATTATTGTGGTAATCACCGCTGCCGGTAGGGATAGCCTGCTGTCCATCGGCCCCTTGCTGATCATCATCGTGTTGCTTCACAATGGTTTCGGCTATTTGTTGGGATACTGGTCTGCCAGGGCTTTCAAGATGTCTGAATCCGATGCACGAACCGTCGCCATTGAGGTAGGACTGCAGAATGCAGGGCTGGCATCCGGCATCGCCAAAACCATGGGAAAAATTGCAACGATAGGGTTGGCTGCTGGTGTTTTCGGGCCGGTCATGAACATCACCGGTTCGATGTTGGCGTCTTATTGGCATAAGCGTTCACCTGATCAAGCCTAACCATGAAACTGATGCTGATTATTGTCTCTCTTTTTTCAAGCCTTTTTTGGCCTTCCCAATTGGCTACGCACTGCGCATTGCAGCCATCAGCTGTTGATGTCAAACTCTATATGCCCGGGGGTTTTGAGGCTGTAGTGGTGGTCGACAGCCTACCGGGCAGGGCAAGACACCTGGCAGTAAACAGCAATGGCGACATTTACGTGAAGGGTCGCCGGGAAATGCCCAATGGGATGAATTGGGCCTTGAGGGATACAACAGGGGATGGGCGGGCAGATCTGATTGTGAATTTCGGCTCCTTCCAGCATGAAGGGCCTTATTCCACAGAAATGCGCATCCATAATGGTTATCTCTATACCAGTGCGGAAACATTTGTATACCGTTACAAGCTCGTGCCCGGTGAACTAGTCCCTTCATCCGAACCTGAAGTTATTGTTAGGGATGTGGACGGTCCGCGGGAGCACGATGGAAAGCCGATAGCATTCGATAACGAGGGGAATATCTATGTACCTTTTGGCGGCCCCTCCGATGCCTGTCAGGTTCAGAACAGGGTGCCCGGATCTCCCGGTTTGAAACCTTGTCCGCTACTTGATTCCAATGCCGGGATATGGAAATTCAAGGCCGACAGGCAGAACCAGTTCCGTTCCCGTGATGGTATCCGGGTGGCTACGGGTCTGCGCAGTGTGGTGGGGATGGAATGGAATGCACGTGACAAAACATTGTATGCTGTTGCCCATGGCAGGGATAATCTGAATGCTTCCTGGCCGGGTATATTCAGCGATTGGGATAATGCCATGTTGCCCGCAGAGGGTTTTTACAAACTGCCCGTGGGTGCTGATGTGGGTTGGCCTTACTACTATTTCGATCAGATTAAGGACAAAATAATGGTCAACCCCGAATATGGCGGCGATGGGAAAATGGTCAGCTCCAATCCTAAAATCAGTAAGCCGGTTTTCGGATTTCCTGGGCATTTTGCTCCCAACGACATGGTTTTTTACCGGGGAAGTCAGTTTCCTGAACGCTATCGGCACGGTGCTTTTGTAGCATTGCATGGTTCCACCATTCGCGCACCTTATCCGCAGGCGGGCTATTTCATCGCTTTTCTGCCCTTCAAAGATGGCCGCTTCCAACCCATGGAGGTTTTTGCCGACGGATTCGCCGGAATGGATACCATCATCAATACCGCTGATGCTGCGCATCGGCCAATGGGATTGGCTGTTGGTCCGGATGGCTCTCTCTATGTCTCCGATTCTCAGAAAGGGAAAATCTGGCAAATCAAGTACAAAGGGAACCGGGCTGCATTCGGATCAGCACAGTTGGCAGGCATGAAAAAAAGGCAGCTCACCGCCACTAATATCAAAACACCGGATCCCGTAAAAGACAACCTAGATGAAAAACGGATCATGGCCCGTGGTGAGCAATTGTACACACAGTATTGCCGCAGTTGTCATCAACGTTCCGGTGCCGGTGATGGCAACCGCTATCCACCCATCGTTAGGTCTGAGTGGGTGCGAGGCGACAGTTCCCGATTAATCAATGTTTTGCTCCAAGGGCTGCAGGGTCCTATTGAGGTTTCTGGAAAGGAATACAACAACGTCATGCCTGCATTCAGTTTTCTGAATGACGCTGACCTTTCGGAACTGCTGACCTACATCAGAAAAGGGTTCAGCAACTGGCGTTCGGGCATCACAGTTGAACAGGTTGCTGCAGAGCGTTTGAAAGGAAACTGATTACTTCACATAAATGGGTTTTGTCAACCCGTTCATGTCATAAACCACTTGTCCGCCTTTGATAGTCACTTCACATTCCAACCTTTCTGTTCCCTGCATGTAGTACCCAGTTTTGTCATAAAACCCAAATTCTCCTTTTCTGACCCTGAGGATGGTTACATCCGCCTCTGCTCCAGCTGAGAGGTTGCCTAATTCAGTCCGGTTGATCACCTGAGCAGGCTTCCAGGTGCTTGCATGGATGACAGCAGTCAAAGGCATGCCCATCAACATGAATTTTGACATCACATCAATCTGACTTTTCATTGAAGTATTCATGCTGCCTGTATGGAGGTCTGTGCTGATGGTGTTTGGATAGAGCCCTGCTTTGAGTGCTGGGATGGCTTGTGTGAAATTGAAGCTGGCACCACCATATCCTACATCAAAGATGATTCCTCTTTTTTGGGCAGCCAATATAAAAGGTTTCAAAACACTTGTTTTTTCATCCACAATAGTTTCCCTTGTTCCGTCAAGCGCAGCATAAGTGTGGGTGTAGATGTCTCCCGGTCTTAGTTTTTTCATGAAAAGTTCTTCGATGGAAAGGGTGGGCGTGGCACCTCCAAAGTCAATGATGACAGGCATCCCTGCCAGTCTGCCTGCTTCTGTAACCCGTTCTGTTGGGCGCCAGTCGTGGCCTGAAAAATGGGCCAATTTGAAACCCACCACGATGTCTTTGTTTTCAAGGGCGGTTTTTGCTGTGATGGCTGCATCCATATCATTCACGTCCTGCTCATATTGGCCGCCACGCATCCCTTCACCCACAATATTCATGAAAGACAATACACGTGTTTTGGAACTGCCGATCACATTTTTCCTGAAGGTGGCCAGGTTCTTCCATCCCGCACCTCCGCAATCCACAATGGTGGTTACGCCAGCCCTGAAGGTAAATCCATCGGGTGGCAGTGCGCTAAGCCCGTCGCTCAGGTAGTGGTCTTCCTGCGTACCATGAAATACGTGCCCGTGGATATCAATCAGTCCGGGTGTCACGACAAGCCCCTTTGCATTAACTACCTGTTTGGTATCACCAGGATTCAATCCGGCGGCCACTTTGACAATTTTCCCTGATTTGATAGCAACATCAGCTATCGCATCCATATTGTTTTTGGGGTCGATTACCCTACCTCCAGTGATGAGGATGTCAAATGTTTTTTCCTGTTGCGCCATGAGGTTGGCAAAAAGCAGCAGGAGGCTTAGTAATGCAGACATTTTTTTCATGGCAAAGGCTTGTTGGTTGATGGTTCTTTTTAAAAATACGTAAAAACATTGTAAATTAACTTCCATTAACCCAGATCTACATGCTTGCAACCTTACTCATCTCGCTGAATACTCTTTTCTCATTTCAACAGTCGGATACCTCAAATTACCAATTATTGGTGGGGTCATATACCAAAGAGGGTAACCCGGGAATAGAGGTTTTTGACGCGCAAACAGCTTCAGGATCAGTCAAAGGGCGTTATACACGCTCCATGCCTAATGCCTCATTCATGGCGGTATCTGCCAACACCCAATACCTTTATACGGTTTCGGAACAGAGCGGTAATGCAGCAGTTGCTGCGTTCAAACTGAATAGCAAGGGGGAATACGACCTCTTGAATACCGCTTCGGCGAAAGGGTCAGGTCCCTGCCATGTCGCTTTGCGTGAGGCTACGCAGACGGTCTATGCTGCCAACTACGGCAGTGGCAGCCTGAGTGTCTTCAAAACCGAGAATGGAAAACTCCTGCCCATTGCCCAACATATCCAATATGCCGGTTCCAGTATCAACAAATCCAGGCAACAGGGCCCGCATGCCCACCAGGTGGTTGTTTCACCTGACCAGCTTTACCTTTATGTCAATGATCTTGGAACCGACAGGATTTACCAACACCGCATTTATGCAGACGGATTGGTGAATGAAACACCTGAACTGATTCAAATCAAACCGGGTAATGGTCCGCGTCACATGACCTTCAACGCCACTGGTTCGCATGCCTACCTGCTCAATGAACTCTCCGGTACGATAGATGTTTTCCGGGTGCATGAAGGCAAATTCAGCCTATTGCAATCCATCGCTTCAGACACTTCTTCAGCAGCGAGCAAGGCCAGTGCCGATATCCATATTTCGCCCAACGGCAAGTGGCTGATTAGCTCCAACCGGATAACTACTGATCAGCTGACGGTTTTTGCTATCAATGCCGACGGCACCCTGAAAAAGGCCGGTCATCAGCCGGTAGCCAAAATGCCCCGCAATTTTAACTTCGACCCCACCGGCAAAACAATTTGGGTAGGCAGTCAGACCGAAAGCCGCATTCAGGTGTTTTCTTTTGATGATGCCACAGGGAACCTTACCGATCTGAAAAAAGACATCTCCATCAAAATGCCTGTTTGCCTGGTCTTTGTGAAGACACAACCGGAAGTTGATGCAGAGGAACGCATCAGGGAAAATAAAATCACGCTGATACCTCCTACCGCTCCCATCGCCAACTATGTCAAATACGTTCAGGTGGGCAATACCGTCTATCTTTCCGGTCATGGTCCAGATAAGCCGGAAGGCGGACAGGTCTTCGGCAAACTCGGTAAGGATTTGACGGTGGAGCAGGGGCAGGCAGCAGCAAGGCTCACAGGCATTTCGCTGATATCCACCCTCAAAGGATATGTAGGTGATTTGAACAGGGTGAAGCGGATAGTGAAGGTGGTAGGACTGGTCAACTGCACACCCGAATTTGCACAACAACCTCAGGTGATGAACGGCTGCTCCAACCTGATGGTGGAAGTTTTTGGCGACAAAGGAAGACATGCCCGTACATCGGTAGGAGTGAATGCATTACCCAACAACATCGCTGTAGAAATCGAAATGATTGTAGAACTAAAATAAAAACCATGCAACAGGAACAAAGGCGGTCTGCCTTCAAAAAGATTTTCGCCACTTTACTCGGGGTGACTGGTTTATCAGCTGTTGCTAAAGCCGATACGGCAGGTGCAGCGGATGAAAAGGTTTGCCGCAACATCGTTACCCAGGATGAAATTCCTCTTTTTTCAGGATCCACCACTTTTGGCGGTTTGGTCTTTGTTGCCGGTAAGGGTGCCCATTTTGAAGGCGATATCAAAGCCCATACCGATCATGTGCTCAAAGAATTGGAGAAGGAATTGATCAGGGCTGGCTCCTCTATGGAAAAGGTTTTGAAAGTGAATGTCTATCTTGCTGACCTCAATGATTATAAAGGCATGAACGAAGTGTTCCGTGGCAGGTTCGGACCCAAGCCTCCCGTGCGCACAACTGTTGCCACCTATGGCGGTGTTCCCGGCAACTCACTGGTAGAAATGGATTGCATCGCCATCGCTGGAAACATATAAATAATTTTTATGAAAAGAAGAGATCTTATAAAATATCTTTCAGTGACGCCGGTTGCCGGTGCTGCTTTGGCAGGAGACATCACTTCGCTTCGCGCAGCTACGCATGAAACCACGGCGGCTCCCAAAAGGGATTACTTCCAGGAACTGGGTGTGCGAACTTTTATCAATGCAGCCGGTACCTATACAGCCATGACTGCAACCTTGATGCGGCCCGCCACCTTGGAAGCCATCAAATATGCATCCGGTCAATTTTGTATGTTAGACGACCTGCAAGATAAAGTGGGGGAGCGCATAGCACAAATCACACATGCGGAAGCAGCAGTGGTTACCAGTGGAGCCTTTGCAGCCCTCACGCTGGGTATGGCAGGCATTCTTACCGGCAAGGATCCGGTAAAGGTGAAAGCCCTTCCCAAATTGGAAGGTACCGGTATGAAAACGGAAGTGATCTGCCAAAAAGCGCATGCCATTGGATACAATCAAGCCCTCACAAATTGTGGTGTAAAGATTGTGATGATCGAAACTGTTCAGGAACTGGAAAAGGCTATTAATCCAAACACTGCCGCCATGCATTTCTTGCATGTGCAGTCTGACAGTGGAAAGATCCAGCATGAACAGTGGGTGGCCATCGGCAAAAAGTATGGCATCCCAACAACCATTGATATTGCTGCAGATGTGCCCCCTGTAGAGAACCTCTGGAAGTTTAATGACATGGGTTTTGATTTTGTGGCTATTTCAGGAGGTAAGGCACTGCGCGGTCCGCAAAGTGCAGGCATACTCATGGGCAAAAAGGATATCATTGCCGCCGCCAGGCTCTCGATGCCACCCCGCGGGGAAACCATCGGCAGGGGTATGAAAGTGAACAAAGAAGAGATTCTCGGTATGATGGTGGCTTTGGAGGAATTTGTTGCCATTGACCATGCAGCAGAATACCGGATATTTCAGCAGCGTATCGACCGGATCAGGGCATCTGTAGATAAGGTTCCAGGCATCACCACAGCGGTTAACCATCCTGTTTTGGGTAATGTTACGCCAACGCTCAATATCACCTGGGATAAGTCCCTTGTCAAAAAAGATGGCAACGAAATGCGCACGCAACTCAGGCAGGGCAAGCCTTCCATTGAAGTTGTCGGTGGCAAAGATAACCTAAGTGTAACAGCCTGGTCTTTGCAGGAAGGGGAAGACAAAATTGTAGCCCTCAAATTGAAAGAACTGCTGGAGTGGGCTTCAGCATAAAGGAAATACCATGAGGAATGTTTTTGGTGTCATACTCTGTGTGTATGCACTGCACTGGACCGGTTTTGCACAGTTGCAGAACAAACAGGAATTGGTTTACCTGACGAGCTATTGGAAGGGTGAGCGGTTTGATGACGGCAGGCCCAAGGTTCCGGACCAACTGGTGGAAAGGGCCAAAAAAATAGGCATCGAAGAAGCTTGGCAAATCCTGAACAATGAAGGATACCGGAACCAGTTTGAAGGCAACTGGAAAATGGTGCACGACAATGTTCCGGTGGTGGGCAGGGCTGTAACGGCCAGGTTTATTCCATCCAGACCGGATTTGGAAAAACATATCAAAACGAGGGGATTGGAAGAAGGCAGGAAAGGCAATACCAATGCATGGCCCATAGAAATACTACAACGCGGGGACGTATACGTAGCGGAAGCATTCGGCAAAATAGCCCAAGGAACCTTGATAGGGGACAACCTGGGAACCTCCATTTTCAATAAGACCGGCACTGGCGTCATTTTTGACGGCGCTGTCAGGGATTTGTCGGGGTTGGCCAAAATCCCCGGTTTCAACGCTTTTGTCCGGGACTTTCACCCCTCTTTTCTGGAGGAAGTGGTTTTGGGCGGATTGAATGTCCCCATCAGGATTGGATCCGCAGTCGTAATGCCAGGTGACCTGGTGATATCTGAACGTGAAGGCGTGCTTTTCATTCCGGCCCATATGGCGGAAATGGTGGTGGCCATGGCAGAATTCATTGCAGTGCGCGACAGGTTTTCAAAAGATATGCTGAAATCTGGGCGTTTCAATGCCGGACAAATCGACAACGAGTGGACAGCAGCCATCAAAGCCGCATTCCTCGAGTGGATAGGCAAACATCCGGAAGAGCAGCAGATTACTGCTACAGAGTTGGACCGCCTGCTTCAGAAAAGGACCTGGTAAAATCAATTCACCGGTGTAAAGGTAAACAGGTGTTGTCCTTTTGATTGGGGTGTAATCTGTGAGAGAATAATTCTCGTGATTTTGCGACCATCCCATTTCCTGTTGAAGCTTTCATATTCCATGCCCTCAAAAGACGGTTCTTCCAACTGCACCTGCCATTTGCGTTCATCGAATTGCAGTGCAAGTTGCCGGCTATCCTTTCCGATCAGTAGAATCTTTCCTTGCCCACTCACCTCAACTGCACAAACGGTCATGAATACCTGTTGATAGGAAGCCGCTGCGGATTGCATCTCTACGGCATCCCTGATCTCAACCCTTTCCTTTTCCCTGTTGAGTTTCACGGTTCTTTTCAAAGCGGTAATGCCGGCTTCAGCCGGGTATGCAGCAGCCAGATCCATTGAGAGGGAAGCTTCTTTGGCATTGATGGTTTCCTTTACATTTTTGGCTTCATAAGGCCTGCCTGCTTCCTGGCCTTTGCCGTTGATAATCGGCAGGTTGTGGTATTCGGAACGGGTGAACCAGAGTTCATAGCGGCGGTTTGAAAATGTCCTTGCAGTGTAGTTGCCCCTTCCCGCATCAATAACCATCGGTTCCCCTCTTTGGTAAATGATAAAATCACCCACGTCATTATGGTTGTGGCTTTCTGCGTTGTGCCCGCCGTGGGTACCCATAAACAGCCCGGCCGGTGTTCTCGCGGTCAGGATCTGAACATCACTGATCCATGCAGATTCTGGGTCTTTGAATCCTGAAGCGGAGGTATCCATGGTTTGCAGCATGAGCATGTTTTCGAGGTAACGCATCCGCATGCCTGTGGACCCACCTCCTTTGGAGGGATATTTTTCTTGTGCCCATTGTCCAAATGCAGTAAGGGTCTCATCCTTTACAGCCTTTCCAAACCGATAGAGGAGGAGTCCGCTGGGTGTCAGTTTGGGATCGGCGTCCGCGAAATTGACAAAATAGTTGCCGTCGATATGGGTTCGGGTGATGTAACCAGCCATTTTCCGGATCAGCTCATGATCGAAAATGGTGATTTGCCCTTTTGATGCATTGTGCAAAAGGTCTAGACAATCGAATACGCTGGCTCCAGCTGCAAACCAATAACTCGGACCCTCATCACATCCTCCGTCATCCCCGAGGCTATTGAGGTATGCGTCCAGTCCCACCATCGACTTGTAAACCATCAAATCCCTGCGCTCTTTGTTTTTTTCAAGTAAAAGTGAACCCAATATCCAGTTGGACATGATCCAGGGGTTCCAGTTGTTGACAGGTTTTGTCCTGCTCATCCAACCGTATTGGTTCCCGTATTGCAACATGGGGGTGAATAACCTGCGGTTGGTTTCATGATAGATCCTTTTCCGGATCAGTGGATTGATGCTATCCAACCTGCTTCCCAGAAAATAGTCGGCCAAAGCCAATACTGCCGCTGTTTCTGCGCTGAACAAATCCACTACTGGTCTTTCCACATCAGGCAATCCTGTGCCGCTGATGTGTGCAGGAACACCCCAGTAGCTTTCTTCGCATATCGACCAGATACCGTTGAATGCGGCTTCTGTAAAGCGACCTTTTCCTTCTATACTTTCCGCCAGCACAAGGTTCATCAGCACTTCCCTTTTTTTGAAGGAAATACCGGAATGCCTGAGTCTGTCGCCACTTCTTTTGAAATCCATGGAAACGCTTCCGCTGATGGGCTCAAAGGTGTAACCCAATTGCTTTTCCGCTTCACTGATGATGGATTCCAAGAAATTGCCTGGCACTGCCTGCCGCCAAGCTTCAGGGGTCTGGGGATAAGGTTTCCACTGGTCTTTTGCAATCAACATTGCGGAAGTAGCCTCAGCAGTATATTTTTTTTCCAGGATATTTCTGGGTGTTACCTGTGCATTTGCAGAAGTAAGAAAAACAAGAAGAGCCAGGAGGATAGTGTACAATCGGGTCATCAGGCATCATTTGAGTGGGTGAATGTATGGGGTGGTAGTCCTTTATATCCGGAGTTTTTGATACAGAAAGTGCAGCCTGCCCAGGGTTCCTCGGAAAGTTGCATTTCATCAAGACCACGCCGGGCGGAGGTTACGTAGATTTCGTCGAACTGTTCGCCACCAAAACTGAGGGAGGTTATTTGTGATGCGGGAAGGTGGATGGCCGTCAGTTTTTCACCGGTTTCGGGGTTCCAGCGGGAAATCTGCCATCCGCCCCAATGGGCTATCCAGAGCATGCCTTCCGCATCGATGGTCATGCCATCCGGGAATCCTTCATTTTCTCCTATCCGGATGATGGTGCTTCTGTTGGAAAGTTGTGCGCGGTCTGGAACCATATCGAAGCGGTCTACCCGCCGGGTGGGGCTATCTATGTAATACATCATGCTACCATCGCTATTCCAGCAAAGTCCATTGGAGATGGTTACCCCGTGGAAAACCTGTCTGGTCTGCAGGTGGCTGTCGAGTATGTACATCGATCCGCTGGGGTCCTGTTCGTTGAGCGACATGGTGCCGGCCCAGAAGCGGCCCAAGGGGTCGCACTTTCCGTCATTGAAACGGTTCGCAAGCAGATGCACTTCCGGATCATGAATCAGGTGCTGCTGGCCAGTATGTCTATTGATGAAGGCGAATCCGTTCTGCAATGCAGCAACAAGTTGTCCGTTATCCCGCAAGGCAATGGCGCCGGGCATGCTTACCGTTGGGATGGTGTACAATGACGCTTTCGCGGGATTATATTCATGGATACAGCAGCTGACGATGTCTATCCAGAGGATGGACTGTTTATTAGCATCCCATACGGGGCCCTCGCCCAATAGGGAAGCATGGTCGCACACAGGAAGGATGGATATGTTCATGGCGGTGTTAATACGGAGAGGGGCTCATCGACGTCCAGCCGCCGTCCACCACAAGAGATTGTCCTGTGATGTGCCTGGCGGCTTCAGAAGTGAGGAAAATGGCTGCTTGGGCGATATCATCCACACTTGCCGGTCTGCCCATGGGCGTAATGCGGGACCAGGTCTTGATGTATTCAGGATCTTCCAGGGTACGTTCGGTGAGGGTTGCGCCGGGGGCAATGGTGTTGACGTTTATGCCATAAGCGGAGACTTCTGACACCAGGTTTTTGGCCAGCATCTCTATGGCTGCCTTGCTCATGGCATAGGCCGCCAGGTTTTGATGAGCCTGGTGGCCAACAACAGAAGAGGTGAAAAGGAGTGATCCTCCACTCCCTTGTTTGATCATTTGATTGGATGCAGCCTGTGCCAGGTAGAAAGTACCTCTTTGGTTGACTTGCATGACCCTGTCAAAGTCATTCACCGGGTAGGTCAGGAAATTGCCGAAAAGGGTGATGCCTGCTACGGCCATGGCAATATCCACTGTGCCCGATGTGGCTGCCTTGTTAACCATCTCTTGAACAAAACCAGCATCGCCTGCGTCTCCGGGGATGGCAGTGCAGGCTCCATAGCGCCGTACCTTTTTTGCGGCTTTTTCAGAGAGCAGGGTATCCACATCATTCAACACAACATGTTTGCCTGAAGCAGCCAACAATTCGCAGATGCGCAGACCGATTCCTTGTCCTGCACCTGTTACAATGGCCACCTTATTGTTATTTGTGGTATTCATGGTTGGTTAGGGCAAATGGAATACTTCTTGAAGGGGGATGCTTACAGGAGAATGATCGGCATGGGTTTCCATAATGTCTTTCATGTATGTCCACCACTTTTGCATGACCGGCTGTTCAGGAAGCTGATCCAGATTCAGGGTATCCGTAACTTTGAGCACACCAAACAGATGCCCAGTCCTTTCATCCAGAAAAATGGAATAATCGGAAATGCCTTTGTCTTGGAGCAATCCAACGAGTTCAGGCCAGATGGTGTCATGTCTCTTTTTGTATTCCTCCTCCATGCCGGGGAAGAGATTCATCCTGAAAGCCAAGCGTTTCATAATTGTCAAATAGTGACGGAATTTACTGATTTTTCTTCAATAAATAGGCTCATTCCGATGAATGGTATCCAATGTCAGACATGCATGATTGAAAAA
>JBDLUN010000230.1:0-2707 GCA_039805245.1 Bacteroidota bacterium | reverse complement strand
AATCCGGTTTCATCATCCGGATGGGCAGTGACCACCAATACTTTGGGACCTTGCGCAAGCGCTATGAGGCTGCAGAGGAGTGCGGGAAGGATGACAAGCAATCGTTTCATGTTGTTTGGTTTTGGCATCATGAATATAACAAAAAGTCACGAGTCACAGATCTCTTCCACCACCCCGCCTAGACCGCTTCACTTCGTTCCCCGGTCTAGGCTCCCCTCCTGGACAGGCTTGCCAGCCGGGGCTGGAGGGGAGTCATTGAATTTTTGTTATTTCCAAAAACCTTTATTCTACTCCTTCACAGTCGTGGTAATTTTGGGTGCACTGCCTTCCCATTCACTCTTATTCAGTTTTTTCGCAGTTGGAGCTATTTCGTCACCATTGCTGCCATTATACAAGCGGCCGTTCTTCATCACGTATTTGATGGTATTGGTGTTCCGGATATTGTCCAACGGGTTTTTATCCATGATGATCAAATCAGCCAATTTGCCTGACTCAACAGATCCCAGGTCCTTATCCAATCCGAGTGCTTCAGCACCCTGAATGGTAGCCACTTTGAGCGCATCAATATTCCGCATCCCACCGCTCTGCATGGCCCAAAGCTCCCAATGGAAACCAAGCCCTTGCAATTGTCCGTGTGAACCGATGCCAGCGATCCCACCATATTCCACAATGGATTTCATACTCTGTGCATGTTTCTGGAAAACATGCTCTTCTGGCATGAACCAAGTGGCACGGCGTCTTGATTTGGCAGCCAGCTCCTCATAAGGCGTGAAGAATTGCAGCTTTTTATCATGGTAAGGGTTATCCGTTTCGTAGAAATAATTCTCTGCCCAAGGACCGCCATAAGATACAAGGAGCGTAGGCGTAATAGCCATCTTGGCGTCAGCTGCTACCTTCGTCACATCTTTATAGAGCGGGAAGATGGGGATGGAATGTTCATGTCCGGGATAACCATCGAGCAGGTTGGTCATATTCAATTTGAAGTCCAACCCGCCCTCCGTAGTAGGCATCAGCTTCTGGTTTTTAGCGGCATTGATTATCCATTGGCGGGTCTGCCTGTTGCCAGTAAGGTACATTTTGATGTATTGGGTATTGTAGTATTTGCTGTACTGTTTCAAAATGCTTTCAGCCTGGGCGGAATCCTTGACATTATATGACCAGTAGCCCACACCAGGTCCGGTTGAATAAACACGCGGACCCACCATCTTTCCGGCTTCCACCATATCGGCATAGGTAAGTACATCTGTTGTTGCCGTTTGTGGATCGCGCGTGGTGGTCACACCATAGGCCACATTGGCAGCATAGATCCATACCTGATTTTTGTGGATTCCCCAGCTTGGCCACATGTGGGAATGCACGTCCACAAAACCGGGCACGATGGTCTTGCCGGAAACATCAATCACCTGAGCACCTTTGGGGGTTGCAATCGATTTGCCCACAGATTTGATGCGGTTGTTCACCACCAACACATCCCCTTTGGCAAGCACTTCATCCCCTTTCATGGTAATGATGCGTGCGCCTTTGAGCAGGATGGTTGCCTGAGGGATATCTTTGGCGTAATACACTTTTACCCAGGTCTCCTCAGCAGTGTATTTCGGATCTTCCTTTTTGGCCATGGACTTTTTGGTGCTGTCTGCCGGTGATTTCTGTGTGCTATCAGACACCTTCAATTCAGCCAGCTTTTTAGCAGTCTTCAGACTATCTTCCAAAGCATCCGCCCTGAGGAGATCATAGCGAAAATGGGCAGCTCCCAAACTGTAGTGGATGTATTGTCCGTTCGCCGACCAATAAGGAAACTCTCCACCGATTTCGGTCAGCTGGCGACTTGGGAAGGCAGCGCTTCCGGCATCGGCCACAGAAATGGAAATGGTTTTCCCCGTTTGCGGAATGGTAACAGCGTAGATGTTGTTATTCACTTTAGCGATGGCTTTTTCACCTTTGGGCGACAGCCAGATTTCGCTTGCTGGTGAAGGCGGATTGTTTTCCCGAGCATCATCGGATCCCAATGTTTCTGGCAACATGCAAGCGTCAACCTCGGGTTTGCCTTTGTGCATAGGCACTGAACCATAGGTGGTGATGCCGCTGATTTTGGCATGCACCTTGGTGTCTGTTCCATCCCATTGGATGGAAATCAAACTGCCACCTGCGTTAAGGTAAATGCGGTCGTCATTGATTGCAAAATGAGGATTGTATCGGCCATTGGCATGGTCAATCACGTGCTCCACCCCTCCTGCTGCATCCATCCAGCAAAGGAGGTCCTCAGCGTCATCATAACCAGGATCAAATGCATCCCTGAATTTCTGGTTCGGTGCATGCACATAGATGATCCGGTCGCCTTTAAGGGTAAAGCGCGGCGATTGGTAAAGCCCCGGAACTTTTGTGAGGGTTTTCAGGTTGCTGCCATCAGCGTCTATGCTGTGGATATGCCCGCCAGCCGGACTCCAGGAGCTGAAAATAAGTTGTTTGCCATCCGGACTCCAAGAGGGATGCGCTTCGGTAAAATCATTGGTTGTCAGTCGCTTAGGCGAACCGTTGGGATACTCCATCACATACAACCTGTTGAGGACAGTAAATGCCAATCTGCTTCCATCTGGAGAAGGAACGGCATCCCTGATCTGTGTTGCCAGTGCGGCTGCAGTGTCTTTGATAGGGTATTTGAAAAGGACTTCCGGCCCAAGTTCCAGCTTGCCATCTACTTCATAGGCAA
>JBDLUN010000229.1:0-3786 GCA_039805245.1 Bacteroidota bacterium | reverse complement strand
AGTGGAACTTTGTGCCTGAGTAGTCATAACCAGGGCCAAAAGACCAAGGATTAGAGAATACTTTTTGATTGTCATACGATGGAGTGTTGGTTTAGATTTAGATTTTTACTTGAAAAACAAGTTGTTACAAAAGTAGTGTTAATGTTTTAATTGTCAAATAAATATACTGCTTTTTAGCCTATTTTCCGATAAAAACTGATTAAAATCAAGTACTGCGAATGCCTAAAATTAATTTCTCCGTCATGATTTGCCAATATCCACACTTACTTCACAATTAATTGTAATTTCGCACCAATTCATGAATCCATCCCAATCCATTATAGCTGCAGAACTCAGGCAATTTGAAAGCCTTTTCAAAAACGCCGTTAAGAGTAATGCACCTATGCTTGACAGGATCCTGAAATATATCGTCCGAACTAAAGGAAAGCAACTCAGACCCATGTTCGTTTTGCTGGCTGCAGGGGTTAGCGGAGGAATCAATGAAGTAACATACAGGGCAGCATCGGTTGTTGAATTGCTCCACACTGCAACCTTGGTTCATGATGATGTTGTTGATGAGGCTTCTGAGCGAAGGGGCTTTTTTTCGATATCTGCGTTATGGAAAAACAAAGCGTCGGTACTTGTTGGAGATTATTTACTAGCAAAAGGCTTATTGCTTTCGTTGGAAAACGGCGATTTTAAGATACTCGAAATTTTATCGGATGCCGTAAGGAAAATGAGTGAAGGTGAATTGCTGCAACTGGAAAAGGCAAGACTTTTGAATATCAGGGAAAGTGATTATTTTACGATAATCCAAAATAAAACTGCATCACTACTTGCATCTGCTTGTGCGGCAGGTGCCTATTCTGCCCGCCAAAATCTGGAGATTACAGAAAAGATGAGGTTGTTTGGTGAAAATACAGGTATCGCCTTTCAAATAAAAGACGACCTTTTCGACTATGGAAATGAAGATGTAGGAAAGCCTACTGGTAATGATATCCGGGAAAAAAAACTCACTTTACCGTTGATTTTCACGCTTGATCAGGCAGATGTGAAAACGAGGAAATCATTAATTTACATCATCAGGAACAAATACAAAAGCAAAGCAGATATACAGCAAGTCATTGATACCGTTAAGGAAGCGGGTGGCATAAACTATGCCAGCAGAAAAATGGAAGAATACAAGAATAATGCGATTTCCATCCTGCACACCCTGAATGAAAGCCCTGAACGAATGGCCCTGGAAGAACTCGTGCGATATACTACGGAAAGGAGGAAATGATATGGAGGCGCAAAAAAAACGCTGGAAGGTCAAAGATCTGCCAATGGCGGAGTCTGCTACACTCAGGGATGCCCTGAATATTCACCCGCTGATATGTGCCCTTTTATGGGACAGGGGAATCCGGACTTACAATGAAGCAAAATCGTATTTCAGACCTGGCGTTTCAGACCTGCATGACCCGTTTTTAATGAGAGATATGCAGGCAGCAGTCAACCGCATTCTGGCTGCCATTGATGCCCGGGAGAAGATTCTCATCTATGGAGATTATGATGTTGACGGAACCACTTCAGTTGCCATTGTATTCGACTTTCTGCAGCAGATTTATGACCCTGCGATGCTTGAATACTACATTCCAAACCGATATAGGGAAGGTTATGGCCTATCTGCACAAGGCATTGAGTTCGCAGTTGAAAATGGTCATAGTCTCATGATTCTGCTGGATTGTGGTATCAAATCTGTAGACCTGATTGCAAAAGCCAGAAGCCTGGGGATTGACACAATTATATGTGACCACCATTTCCCAGGAGACTCTTTACCAGATGCAGTTGCAATTCTAAACCCAAAACAAAAGGAATGTAACTACCCTTATGCAGATCTCTGTGGTTGTGGCGTTGGATTTAAACTGATTCAGGCCATCGCAATCTATCAAAAGCTGCCTCAGGAAATATACCTGCCTTATCTCGAATTGGTTGCCACAGCAATTGCAGCTGATATTGTACCCATTACCGGAGAAAACAGAACACTTGCTTTTTTGGGTATTAAACAGGTTAATACGGCACCATCAACCGGTATCAAAGCACTAATGGAGCTTTCCAGATCAGAAAAACAAATCCAAATATCCAACCTTGCTTTTATGATTGGTCCGCGTATCAATGCGGCTGGAAGAATGGATGACGCAAAGAAAGCTGTATCCTTATTCATTGAAAAAGACCTGGAAAAAGCAAGAGCAATTGCTGGGATACTCCAAATAGACAACACTTCCCGCAAGGAAGCAGATGCTTCGATAACCATTGAGGCGCTGGATAAGATCAAGCACGACCCTACCTACCAGTCAAAAAAATCGACTGTCGTTTTTTCCTCAACATGGCACAAGGGTGTAATTGGCATTGTTGCCAGCAGACTTATTGACAAATTTTATAGACCTACTGTGGTACTGACACAAAGTGGTGAATTACTTGCAGGCAGCGCCAGAAGCATTCCTGGCTTTAATATTCATGACTGTCTGGAGAGATGTAGCGATCTGCTCGTGAGTTTCGGAGGACATTATTTTGCAGCGGGCATGACTTTGAGGCCAGAAAACCTGGAAGCATTCTGCAATCGGTTTGAATCAATCGCACAAGAAGAGCTTACTTATGATATGCTGATTCCTGAACTTACCATTGACGGTGAATTGGAACTGGGTGATATCTCCAATTCTTATTTCAATATCATCAATCAGATGGAACCATTTGGACCAGAAAATCCCAAACCGGTTTTTTGCATCCGGAACCTGATCAACTTAGGATGCAAAATTGTAAAGGAAGATCATGTGAGGTTTGAACTCGGGAAAGCTGGTTTCAGGATTAACGGAATAGGATTTAATATGGCTGAACTATTCAAAACTTTGAATGAGCCCAAAGAATTGGACATAATTTGTACACTTGACGAAAATAATTACCGAGGGAATACCAGCATTCAGCTTCGTGTAATTGATTTTGACATTGCAGGAAAAAGAAGAGACCAGCTATTGCCGGTCCCCGGGAAAATTTAAATCAAACGATTTACACCAATTCAATACATCATTTGTCCTGCATCAATGCTATACTCCTGTTGATGAATGTTGTAAGCTGACTGCCTTTCAACATGCCTTGTGACAATAAGGCAAGATCTGCCAGGTTTTGCACCTTCCTTTTTTGCCTATCCTCACTCTTCTCTTTCAAAATTTCATTGAAAATAGCATGGTTTCCATTCACTGTGAGGGTCACTTCATCTGGCATACTGGCATAGAAACTGCCCATTGGTCCGCTCATCGCAGCCATATCTTTCATCCTGCGCATGAATTCAGGCCTGGTTGCTATTACAGGGGGGGCATCAGTACTGAGACCCTTGATTTCAACCTGAACAGTTACATTATCTGCTTTATACTCAAAGAGTTCTTTCAACTTTTCTTCCTCCTTTTCAGATAAAACTGATTTGGAATCTTCCTGCTTGTCTATAAGGTTATCCGTTATATCAGCATCAACCCTTGTAAATTGAACATTATCCCACTTGGATTCAATCTGTCCGATAAATGAAGCGTCTACCATGGTATCCATCTTCACAACCTTGTAACCCCTTTCTGTTGCAGCTTTAATGTAGGAATCCTGCTGAACCTGATCTGTGGCGTAAAGAATTACAATTTTACCATCTTTGTTTTTCTGCAAACTATCTGCGGCAGCGCGGTATTCCTCAAGGGTATAAAACTGACCGGAAACTGCATCCTGCATGATATGAAAGCGATCAGCCTTTTCACGAAATTTCTCATCTGTCATCATGCCATACTTGAC
>JBDLUN010000228.1:0-3001 GCA_039805245.1 Bacteroidota bacterium | reverse complement strand
AATTGCATTTGAGAATTATTGGTCAGCCTTCCCAATCTGTATTGGGATTGTTGGACAAGTTCAGCATTGACTACTCTTTCGATAAGTATCTTGACGAGGAAGAAGTCATTCGGGAATATGCTAATGCGGATATTCTCCTATTCCCTTCCCATTATGAAGGTTTCGGGTTGCCCATAATAGAGGCTTTTAAATATGGGGTTCCAGTAGTAACAAGCGATATCTCGCCCATGGCAGATATTGCAGGCAATGCAGCTTTGTTGGTGGATCCTAACTCAATAGTTTCCATCAGGAAAGAGGTACTTCGGTTGATTGAGCTTCCAGATTTGCGTGCATCCCTCAGGATGAAAGGTCGCGAACGGGTAGTACAATATCAAGCAGCTAACATCGCGAGGCTATATCAGGATTTGTACGCAAGCATAGCGGATTTTGAATCACCTTAAAATACATTGATTATTTGCGGAATTGCAGGCATATGGCATAGGGATTCTATAGAGGACGTTGTAATAAGGTTACAACAAATGGCAGTCTCCTTGGAGCATAGGGGTCCTGATGGTAAAGGTTTTTACCATGATAGCCATATGGCACTAGGTCATACACGATTGGCCATCATGGATTTGTCTGATGCATCAGCCCAACCATTTTATGATTCTTCAGGCAGGTATGTCCTTGTATATAACGGTGAGATATACAATTACAAGGAAATAGCCAAAGAAATCACTGCTTTTGAATTTGTTACGCATGGGGATACGGAGTTGGTGATGGCTGCTTTTTGCAAGTGGGGTATTGCCTGTGTAGAGAGATTCAATGGCATATTTGCCTTTGCAGTATGGGACACTATTGATCAAGTGTTGTGGCTGGCGAGAGATAGGATGGGTGTTAAACCTTTATATTATGCAGATGCCGGAAATATTTTTGTCTTTGCTTCAGAAGTAAAAGCCCTCCTTGCAAGCGGATTTATATCACCTGAAGTTGATAGGGCGTCTGTATACGGCTATCTGCAGTATCAATCTGCCGGTTATCCCGGTCCAATTGTCAAGGATGTGCATGAATTGCCACCGGGACATTATGCAAAGCTCAGTAGAAGTGGTTTAGCGTCGGTGCGTTACTGGAAGCCAAATCCATGTATTCAAGATGATCAACTGATTGCGAATCCTCTAACGCTTAGGAAGCACTTGTTTTCTTTGATCAGTGATGCAGTTTCGTCCCGCATGATAGCAGCGGTTCCTGCTGGTGTTTTTCTCTCTGGAGGCATGGACTCCTCTGCTATCCTTGCGCTGATGTCTATGCATTCCCAAACTGCCGTCGATACGTTCACCTTGCGTTTCGAAGAAAATGGTTTTGATGAGTCAAAGGATGCCTCGGATTTTGCCGCATCGTGCCAATCCAATCACCACATTGTTTCCATTCATCCTGACGATTGTCTGGAACAGGTTACTGCTTATTTGTGGGCATTGGATAGTCCGTCAATGGATGGATTGAATACATTCTTGATTTCAGCTGCTGCGGCAAAGGCAGGCATGCGGGTTATGCTTTCTGGTTTGGGCGGTGATGAGCTGTTTGCCGGATATCCCGGATTCCGGTATGCCCATTGGTTACAGCGTCATCATTTCAGCTTTGACCACACTTTCTATATTAGGAAGCTCTTGGCATCGTTGGCTTCAAAGTCGAATATGGTAAAGGTTTCCGGCTTGTCCAAAATTTTGTTGTCACCCTCCCACGCAGTATCAGATTGCTATCCGTCATTCCGGCAAGTGATGTTTGAAAGGCAGCTCCGTCAGTTCACTCGGATGGATTATGCACCTTCAAGCTTGATTTCTGAAAAAATCAAATCTTTTGACGCCCCATCAGGTTCTTTCCAAACCAGTTTGTACAGTATGGCGGAATATGCATTTTATGCAACCAATACATTGCTAAAGGATAATGATCAGATGGGAATGGCTAATGGTTTGGAGATAAGAGAACCCTTTTTTGATCACCGTTTGGTAGAATTTGTTTTGGGCTTGCCGGATGAAGTCAAGTTGGGTAAGCATCCGAAACAACTGCTGATGGATACTTTGTATCCTTTGCTGCCGGCAGGCTTCAACCGTAAACCCAAAAAAGGGTTTGTGCTGCCCATGGAAAAATGGATGCGTGGGCCATTGAAGGATATATGCAACCGTTTCATACTTTCTGTTGCCCAGCGGGATTTTATAAACAAACGATTTTTGATTGATTCCTGGCAAAAATTTCTGAAAGGGGATAAGCGAGTTGCTTGGACGAATATGTGGTTATTTGTTGTGTTGGGTGCGTGGTTGGAAAAAAACAATTGCCGATGAGAATTTTATTGTTTGCAGACTGGTTTGAACCTGCTTTCAAGGCTGGAGGACCTGTTCGGTCGGCAATCAACTTGGTACAATTTCTCCAGCAAAACCATGAGGTTTTTGTATTCACTTCAGACAGGGATTTGCATGCTACCATTCCCTTAAGCAATATCAAGATTGATGAATGGCAGCTACGCAAAGGCTTACAGGTATATTATCATGCTCCCGGTAAAATGACATTTCGGGTGGTAAGATCGGTTATCAACAAGGTTAAACCTGATCGAATTTACCTGAATTCGATGTTTTCCAATATGTTCATTCCTTTGTGGGTTGCACACCAATCTGGTAAGGTCATTCTGGCGCCGAGAGGTATGCTCAAGCCAAGTGCCCTTTCCCACAAACCCTTGAAGAAATTTTTGTACTGTGCCTTTTTACGGTTTTTGGGTATAGAGCGACACATCTGTTTTCATGCTGCTGATGCATTGGAGGTTGCAGAAGTCAGAGCCGTATTTCCACATGCAGGTAAGGTTATTACCGCCCCAAACATCCCCGTTGCCATCACTTCAGCATTGCCAACGCTTCATAAACAAAGCGGAAAGCTGAGCATACTCTTTGTGGCACGTTTGCATCCGATCAAGAATCTCGATTTTCTACTTCACGTTATGCAAGACATTGTCGATCATATTGACTTGCATATTGCT
>JBDLUN010000227.1:0-2690 GCA_039805245.1 Bacteroidota bacterium | reverse complement strand
CGGACCAGCACCCATGATAAAAACAACATCATCTGCTGTCAATGCCGCCCTTGAACAGGTCTGCTCGGCAATGGTGAATGGTTCAATCATCACGGCCTCCTCCCAAGACAAATGCGCCGGAATCCGGTAAATGCTGTTCTGGGGCATAACCATATATTCCTGAAAGCCCCCGTCCACATGCACTGATCTCACTTGCAGTTTACCGCAGACATTGCTGCGGCCAATCTTGCACTGGTAACAAACGCCACAACTGATGACCGGATCCATGACCACACGATCCCCCTTTTGAAAAAGATTCACTCCAGTGCCCAGTTCAATGATTTCACCTGCGATCTCATGACCAATAACGCGTGGATAGGTAGCAACGGGTGATGTGCCGTGGTAAATGTGCACATCGGATCCGCAGATCCCTCCGGCTTTAACTTTAATCAACACCTCATCTGCATGTTGAATCACGGGCAAAGGTCTCTCTTGTATTTCCAGTTGATTGGGACACAAGACACAAATGACTTTCATCATATTCATGATGAAGTCAAGTTACTGATTCCATTCGATTGAAACAATGATTTCATTCCTTCTTCCAACCAACTGGTAAGGCGGATTATAACCCAGATAACGGAAGTGTCCGATAGATTTGATACCTCTCTCTTCCAATAATGTGGCAAGCTTTTGGGATTGTTGTGTAATGGTTTCGTCTGATGCGAACCCGCCAAAACGCAGTGCTGCTGCATATTCAACATCCGTTTTGTTGATTTTCACTGCAGGATCATTGGGCCGGGGCAAATTGCTTTCGTCATAACCGGAGGGCATCACAAAAGCCATAGAAGAACCTTCCTGCTGGATATCCATGTGCACCGGCGATGTCATGGCAATCTTTTCCCCGGTGGCATTGTTGCCAAATATATAGCCGGCAATTTTCCGGAATCCACTCCCCGATAACTCCTTGTAATTTTTGGCAGTGGATTGGATAGTTGCCATAGTCACCGAGGGATAAAGTCTTATTTCCAAAGCTCCATCGGTTTTCAATACTGTATATGGTTGCTTTTCGGTATTGGTAGTTCCCATACTGATGAAAGATTGGAAAATGATGAAAATGACGGTCAATACGATCAAAGTGATGAGCAGTGTTTTCATTTTATTGGTATATACTTGTAAAACAACGCAAAAGCGATAATGTTGGGTTTGCGTTTTCTCATTTAAATGCGCAAATGGCTGACAACAAAACAGGTTTCATATTGACAGGACTGGCTTTCGCTGCACTTTGGGCTTCAGCATCCGTAGCAACCAAATCCGGACTGACGATTGCACAACCTTTTGTCATCTCCAATATCCGGTTTTTCATGGCGGCGGGCATCATGCTAACCATATCCCATCTTTTCATGCGGCATCGCCTGCCAAAAGGCCTTGAATGGAAACAACTCGCCATTTACGGACTGTTGAATATCACCATCTACCTGGGCATGTATGTGATTGCCATGCAAGATGTTTCTGCCGGATTGGGCAGTCTGGCTGTTGCCATCAATCCTGTCATCATCACCACGGTGGGCCTGTTGTGGAACCGACAATCTATCGGCCTTCGCATCACCGGTTCGTTGCTGCTGGGTTTCTGTGGAGTTGCCGTAGCGGCCTATCCATTGCTGCAAGGAAGCCATGCCACCATCTCGGGCATTGCATTGCTGCTTGCCAGCATGCTGGTCTATTCAGCAGGTACCCTCTATTTTCAACGAATGCATTGGAACCAACTGCATTTGCTCACCATCAACGGATGGCAAACCCTACTGGGGGGACTGTTCCTGCTACCATTCACCGCTTATTACTGGAAAACCGGCAGCAACCTCTTCAATCCGATATTCTGGATGTCCACTTCCTGGCTTGCTATAGGCGTTTCCATCGGGGCCGTACAGACTTGGATTTACCTGCTCAAAACCAGTGGCACCAAGGCTTCCTATTGGTTGTTCCTGAGTCCGATATTCGGATTTATATATGCCAGCATCCTCATGCAGGAACCTATCGGTATCTGGACCATCACCGGAACGGTAATGGTGCTGGCCGGACTATACCTGGGCACCAAAAGGAATGCTTGAACTGAAGAAGTTTTCACTATTTTCATGGTACCCAAAAACTACTGACATGAACAAACGTTTTGCCCTGCCTGAAGACTGGTCGATTGTTGTTACCGGATTCCTCATTATTGCGCTTGTGATCTTCGGGTTTCCACTCATCTCCCCCACCTATGGATGGAAGAACACCAGTGAATTAACCGAAAAAGTTTTTAACGGCTACAATTTGAAAGTTGCCCTGCACCTCTTCATCTGCCTCTTCGCGCTGGCCATTGTCCTTGCTTTCATCAGCGGCAAACCAGTGAAACCCATACTCAAAGGCTTTCCCATAGTTTACCTGCTGACCACCCTGGCCCTAATCCTTGCTGGCAATGCTTTCCTCAAAGAATGGAACCTGGAAGCGGTGATTTTTAGTTTGTTGATTGGTTTGGTGATCCGCAATTTTCTGAGTGTTCCAGATTGGTTGAAAACATCTCTTTCAACTGAAGCGTATGTCAAAATAGGATTGGTTTTGCTGGGCACCTCCGTGATTTTTGGAGATATCCTCAAAGCCGGCTCACTGGGGCTCATCCAAGCCCTCGTAGTAGTGGTTTCGGTATGGTATTTTGCCTATTGGATTGCCAAAAAATT
>JBDLUN010000226.1:0-16718 GCA_039805245.1 Bacteroidota bacterium | reverse complement strand
TTCAGCACCCATTAAATCATATAAAATGGAAAGTGACTGCCATTTCAAAGCCATCACCTCTTCATAAGCAACCCCTGGTGATGCATTTAACTTTGTGGCCTTTGACAGTTGATCCTTAACGTATTTCTTGTATTTCTTTCCTGTAATGGTATCTATTGACGCATAAAGTGGATGCAAGGCAAATGCTGAGATGGCAGCATAGGGATAGGAATCAGCTTTTGTATGTGTTGAAGTTGTGTCATTTACAGGCAAAAGTTGGATCATTTTAACATCAACCGACTTAGCCCAGTCAACCAAGAGTTTGATATCGGTAAATTCACCAACACCCAAGCCGTTCCCTGATCTCAAGCTGAAAACGGGAACTGCCACACCTGTTCCACGCCAATGGATATTGAAATTTGCATAATTGTCTCTGACAAAAACCTTTTGTCCGATTTGGGGCAACTTCAGCATCCGGTTGTCGCCGTCTTCATATCTGATCAGTTTTCCGGATTGATCCGTAATGCAATATTTATATTGTAGTGTCTTTTCAAGGCGAGCTATTGGAACGGTTGCCAACCAACTTTCCCCATTGAATTTCATGGGGATGAATCCGGATTTACCCCAATTGCCCAAAGAATGATCATCGCCGCTGAGGGCCAAATGTTCATCAGGTGATAAAAGCGGTGCTTCAACTGAAAACAGTACATTATCAGCATCCTTTCGGTGTATATGACGAACTGCCGTTATTCCTTTGTTGAAAACCGATTTGAATGGAGCAGTTTTGTAGGCATTTTCATACTCCCCCATGTGCAGCCATGAATCTAAAATGACGGTACCATCAGCGATATCATGCAATAAAATTGATCTGGATGCACTCCAGTCAAGAATACTTTCACCGTTTTCAGTCAGAAATACAAAGGTGTAGCGTAATTCCTTAAGGATTTCCAGTTCTGTCTCTTCCAAAGACAATTTGAAATGCCAGTGATTGAGGTCCCAATATTGCATGGGCAGGGCGTGGATGATATCATTGCCTTTCCAAGCGGAACTGTTGCCGAAAATCTTGATGGATTGACCAGGACGGGTTGAAAACCTCAGGAAAATATCTATATGCATGTAGTAATCGTCAGGGCGTACAATTTACACATTATTCATTAAAGTGTATGACATACACATTGTTTTTTTGATACAAAAAGAATCAGTTCATTGGATTTGATCATTTGAACTTATATTTGCATTCTAAAATCTAAGACATGACCAAGAGCCAAAAAAATACGTATTGGGTACTTTTTTTCTTATCCCTTGCCCTTTCTGTCGGTGTTTATTTTTTTCTGCCTTCCATGGTATCCTTGATGGTTGTACCAGTAGTAACCACATTCACCAAAGCGCTTGATTTGATTTAAAAATCAAATAATAACATATTTTATAAAAAAAGGGCTTAATGCCCTTTTTTTATTGCCCACCACCTACAAAGCATTGAATATTATCTAATATTTATGAATTAATTTGAATCATATATTCATTTAGATAGATTTTTATGCTTTTAGTTAGATATTTTTAAAATATATTAACGAATAGGACTTGCCTAGAGCGAAATCTTGAGTATCTTTGCAGTGTAAATCAATTAACAAGTCATTATAAAAGATTCAATACAGTTAAGCATCCAATATAATATAAAGTTCCTTGTTATATAAAGTACTAAATATGAAAAAGTCAATCCTCGTTATTAACAGTTCTTTTGTTTTTAGTTTTGCAATGGTTCTTGTTGGATTTTATCCTGCATCTGCCAAAAGTGGCGTTAAGATCACGGAGCAGTCGGCAAATTATCAGACAGATGACAATATCGCCAACTTCCGAATTGCCGTTCCCACAAAATCAATGATCAGGAAAGCTGATCGTGAGATACATCTCAATATGTACAACGACATCAGGAGTGCTTATCAAATCAATTTTTCTCCAGACTTTGCTATAGCTGGCGACATTCGTATCAATAATCAATTTGAATCAACCTATCATATTGAAATGAATCAAGAACAGTCTTTAACGGCAGACGACAGCATTAATGATTTTTTTGCCGTTGATCAAATCACTTATAACAGCATTGAACAAATCAGAAACGGTGATCATTCCATTGCAAATTCGTTTATTGCTGCCAATTAAATTGAAATCGTTGGTTTTGGGTATAAAGAAAGCCTTCCGAAAGGAAGGCTTTTCTTTTGCCGCAAGTCATAAGCCGGATTCTGTTCGAGGCTATCATTTATCTGTTCCGCCGGTTACCTAACGGAATCAAGCTGCCTACCCATTCAGGCCTGAAAGAGAGAACGGGCCGCTCCCCACCCGAAGGTACCTGAACCTATGTGGCATTTCAGCACGCAAGGTTTACCCGCGATGCATATTACCATGCAAAGCTGTGAGCTCTTACCTCACATTTTCACCCTTATCCACGGAAGTGGACGGTTATTTTCTGTGGCACTGTCTGTTTCCGATACAATCGGAACCCGGCTGTTCACCGGTGCGCTGCCCTGTGCTGTCCGGACTTTCCTCGTTGTTTGCACAACGCGATAGCATATTACGGCTTATCAAAGTTAAGCAATATCTCAGTTGCACCATAACCGTATAGTGGATGAAGCCTATTGATGAATGTTTTTACATTGGATTTGTGACGTAAGAGTTCATGGATTTCATCTTTCAATTTACCTGTTCCTACACCGTGTATCACTACAAGCTCTGCCAACCTGTTGAAGAGTGCGTCATCATAAAATTTTTCAAAAGCCTTGATTTGCATATCAAGAATCTGAAGTGGAGTCAACTGCTGCCAATTTCCTGAAAGTTTATCTGCATGCAGGTCGATCAATGTCCGAACAGGTGGAAATGATTTCCTCATTTTTTCGGATTGGTACACTTTAAAACCAGCTGCAGTAAGCTTACCCATATCCACCTCATCAGGATCTTCAGGCTTTGCAGGATATGCATCAAAAAGACTGAGTTTAAAAGATGCTTTCTGCTCTTTCAAAACTTCATCAGACAGCTTGAAAATCTGTTTGGGTCTGGGCTTGAATGACACTTCATAATGACTAGCCCGCTTTTTATCCGGTTTGACTAGTGTGAAATCAAAATCTATGCGGGGTTGGTCATTTAGATTTTCAAAAGGCAAATTGAAAAGATACATGTCTTCCAATGCCCGAATGGTATGTTTCAGATCAAGGTCTTTATTGGAACCATAGTAGAGTGAAAAATCAAAAGTAAGATCATCATCTGTGTGATTCATCAGGAAAATCCTGTAATGGTCAATGATGTCATCGTCGAATACATCTTTGTCCAATACCGGAAAAAAGGACAACCAAACACCGTCCCTTTCAACTTGTTTTTGGATTTTTTTCTCTGTTGGAGGAGGTGAATTGAAGGTTTTGGTTTTTGGTTTGACTGTCTTGGGTGCTGTAAAATCACCATAGTAGGGAAAGTCGATTTGATCGGCATAAACAGGAAACCTGATACCATCAACATCAATGGTCAGCATCTTTTTGTTTATCCATTCCACGACCTCACCTTTCTCACCTGTTGCCAATACAACAATTTTGTCCCCTTCCTGAAATTTCATGAATTCAGCTTACTGTTTTTCTTACCGTAGACAAAATAAAGGAGGAGACCAAAGGCCATCCATCCAAAAAATACCATCCAGCTGTTTGCCGGTATTTCCACCATCAGATAGAGACAGCAAAAAACACCTAATACTGGAATCAATGAATACTGTCGCTTGAAAGTGAATGCCGCCAATAGGCCAGAAAGCACCATAAACACCAGAAAAAGGATCTCCTGGTAACCCTCAGTTCCAATATGCGTTAGTGCATTGATGGTCCTATCATAAAAAAGAACAAAAATGAAAACATAAATAATGGGAAAAATAAACCGGGCATTGATGTAAGGCAGAGAGAATCTGCCTTTCTCACGGGGGATCCTTGGTAATATCAATACACCGCCGCTGACCAATACAAAAGCAAAAAGGGTTCCAATACTGGTAAGATCGGTCATCAGCTTATCATCAATAAACAAAACCAAACCGCCAACCACCAATCCGGTAATGAAAGTTGCAAAACCGGGAGTTTGGTGTTTTTTGTTGATTTTTCCGAAAGCTTTCGGCAGGAGTCCGTCTCTGCTCATGGACATCCAGATCCTGGGCTGACCAATCTGGAACACCAGTAGAACACTTGTTGCGGCAACTACAGCTGTTACAGAAATGAAGAAGCCTACTTTTTGAAGTCCGATTTTTTCAAATACAAATGCAAGGGGATCAGTTACATTTTCAAATTCCGCATAATTAACCATACCGGTTATGACCAGCGCTGTAACAATGTAAATGATGGTGCACATGATTAGCGAATAGATCATGCCCCTAGGAAGATCCCGCTGAGGGTTGGCACATTCTTCAGCTGTTGTGGAAATGGCATCAAAACCGATATATGCAAAAAATACAGCAGACACCCCCTTGAGCACACCAGACATGCCATTGGGCAGAAAAGGTGTCCAATTGCCTGTGGTATCATTGGAAAATATATACCAGCAGCCAATAAGGGCAATGATTACCAGCACTGCTATCTTGAGTAAAACCATGCCATTGGCTGTTTTTTTACTCTCCTTGATTCCCACAAATGCGAGCCAAGTAATTAATACTACAATAACAAAGGCAGGGAGGTTGATGATAAAAGGAATTCCCAAAATTCTGGGAGCTTCCTGGTATACCAATCCAGTAAGTGGCAGACCATTTTCAACAGCATGTTGGTATTTGATCGATGCTGTTTGATAACCTACGGTCAACCAGTTTGGCAAATCCAACCCTAGTGCTGAAAGAATATTGTTGAAATAGGCACTCCAAGAAATGGCAACAACAATATTGCCTATAGCGTACTCCAATATCAGAGCCCATCCTATGATCCAGGCAATAACTTCTCCAAAAGTGATGTATGAGTAAGTGTAAGCACTGCCTGCAACCGGGATGCGTGAGGCAAATTCCGCATAGCATAGGGCCGTAAAACCGCAAGTGATGGCGGTGATGATGAAAAGCAGAATCACCCCAGGACCTCCATTGAAAGCCGCGGAACCTATGGTGGTGAAAATCCCTCCTCCTATTACGGCAGCAACACCCATCAGTGTCAAATCCCTGACAGTCAGCACCCTCTTCAAGGCAGAACCTTCCTCATTTGTTTGTTTTTGATGGGCTGCTGTGAGTGCTTCCAAAGATTTCTTTCTGAAAATCGTATTCAATTCCATCGTTTTATTTTTCGCGTTGGATCAGGTATTGGGCAAGCTGTATAAGAGATTCCTTTCTTGAAGCGGAAACAACAACGGCTTGAAGGTGTTCAAATGCCAAATCAAGGTACTTTAACTTTAGCTCATTGGCCCACTGGTCAACACCACATTTCCGGAATATCGACAGCACTTTTTCTACTTTATCGGCGGGATTGTTTTCCATCAGGTCTAACAGTGTTGTCAAATCATCCTGAACTGCAGTCTCCAATGCATGGATCATCAAAAAGGTCTTCTTATTACTTTGGATATCTCCACCTACCTGTTTGCCAAACTTTTCCGGATCTCCAAAAGCATCCAAATAATCATCTTGAATTTGAAAGGCAATACCCAAGTTTCGACCAAATTCATAGATATGGTGTTGATTGGACTCTCCCGCTCCACCAATCAAAGCTCCCAATTGCAAACTCGCTGCCAACAATACAGAGGTTTTGAGTTGAATCATATGCAGGTATTCCTCCAACGTGACTTTTCCCTTTTTTTCAAAGTCCATATCCAACTGTTGACCTTCACAAACTTCCTTGGCTGTTTTGTTGAAGAGTTGGATGGCTTTGCTGAGGTAGGCTGCATCTATTCTGTTCAGGTAATCATAGGCTACAACCATCATTACATCACCTCCCAGCAAGGCTGTCGGTTCACCATGAATGGCATGCACGGTGGGCTTTCCCCTGCGCAAGGGTGCCTTATCCATGATATCATCGTGAACCAGTGTGAAATTATGGAAGAGTTCCACTGCCGCCGCTGCATGGAAGGCATCAGGATGAATATCTCCAAAAAGTTCATTGCCCATCAGGCATAACACAGGTCTGATACGCTTACCTGAGTTCAATAAGAACTCCTCCAAAGGATCATATAATGATGCTGGAACAGCCGGGAAATGTCTATGTCTGAAATAATGTTCGAAGTCTGACTGCAATAATTCAATACCTTTCATGGAAGTCTTCAATATTGGCCCTAAGTTACTGAATCAGGGGCTACCAGCTTATTTTTTCTTGCGTTTTGCTTTCCCTTCCTTACTTTCCAAACTGATGATCCAATCGTAGTCAAGTTGCCTTTTCGTCAGGTTAGCTGAAACGAGTTTGATCCTGACCAAGTCACCAATTCTGAACGCCCAACCGCTTCTTTTTCCAACTAAAGCATAATCTGATTCAACGTATATAAAATCATCATAATCATGCAGTGATGCAATGGAAACCAGTCCTTCACATTTGTGTTCTACTGTTTCTGCCCAGAATCCGAAACCTGACACCCCGGAGATGACAGCATCAAACTCCTCACCAAGGAATTGGGACATATATTCAACCTGTTTGTACTTATTGGCAGCCCTTTCTGTTTCCATGGCTGCGCGTTCCCTTTCACTGGCATGCTGACATTTCTGTTCCATTTTTTTATCCGGAACAACCTTTTGTTGCAAGAGTCCTGTAAGTACCCGATGAACGAGGATATCGGGGTACCTGCGGATAGGTGATGTAAAGTGGCAATAGTGTTCAAATCCGAGACCATAATGCCCAATATTTTGGGAAGTGTATATGGCTTTGGCCATGGTTCTGATACCAAGCTGCTCCAATACACGTTGCTCAGGTAATCCTTTGACTTTGAGCAACATATCGTTGAATGACTTAGCTATTTCTTGAGGTGATTTGATATTAAATTGGTAACCGAATTTCTTGGCAAATTCGATGAACGGAATGAGCTTTTCTTCGTCAGGCTGGTCATGGATACGGTATGGAAATGGGATGGGTTTGCCATCCTTATTTTCAGCAGCCACTTTTTCCGCAACACCTCTGTTGGCAAGCAACATGAATTCCTCAATGAGTTGATGGGATTCTTTGCTTTCCTTGACAACGATACCAATGGGCGTACCTGCAGCATCAAGCCTGAATCTAACTTCCTGGGAGGAAAAGTTGATAGCCCCCTGCTTCATGCGTTGTTTGCGCATATTTTGGGCCAATTCATTCAATTTCAATATTTCCTGGTCATACAATCCGGTTCCGGTTTCAATAACCTGCTGAACATCTTCATAGGTGAACCGGTGATTGGAGTGGATTACTGTTCTGCCAATCCATTTATCGGTAATCTTACCTTTCGCATCCATTTTAAAGACACATGAGTACGTCAGTTTGTCTTCATGCGGACGCAATGAACACAATTCGTTGGAAATGCGTTCAGGCAACATAGGCACTACCCTATCCGGGAGATAAACTGATGTGGCACGATCCAATGCGGCCAAATCCAATGCAGAACCTTCTTCGATATAGTGACTTACATCTGCAATATGCACGCCGATTTCCAATCCTCCGTCCCCTTTTTTTTCAAAACTGAGTGCATCATCAAAGTCTTTGGCATCTTCAGGGTCTATCGTGAAAGTGAGCACATCACGCATGTCTCTCCTGATTAGCAGTTCTGCATTTGAGATCAGGTCAGGAATTCTGGCCGTTTCCTCCAATACATCATCGTTGAATTGCACTGAAAACCCTTGCTGTATGAGCAACTCCTTCATGGCCAAGTCACTCTCCTTTTCAGGAGTTATGGTTTCAATAATCTCACCCTGAGGTCTTTTGTCGTCTGACTCCCATGAAACGATTTGGGCAATTACCCGATCACCGTCTTTTGCCCCATGTAGAGATTTGAGCGGAATGAAAAAATCAGGAACAGGTTTTTCCCCTTGGGGAATGAAAAAGGCAAAGTCTTTGTTGACTTCTACCACACCGATAAACTGTTTCTGTTTACGTTCTATTACCTGAACGATTTTACCTTGCAAACGGCCTGTTCGTTCATCTCCTTTAAACACTTCGGCTCTGACTAAATCTCCATGAAATGCCCTATTGAAATCATGGGGTTTGATGATTATATCCCTTTCCAGTCCATCCACCACTACGAAACCCATTCCGGATCTGGTGATTTCAAGCCTTCCCTTGTGCAGACCGGGTTCTTTGAATTGGGCTCCTCTTTTTTTTCCTCCGCCTTTAGTACCTTTTTTCTTGCTGTTTTTCCTGCCCATAATCGTAATTTAACCGGCCATCTCCAAGGAATGATGCTGATTCTCAGGAGGAATGTCACCTGAATGATAAAAGTTCATCGGATAGCTGAGTACCAATGCATCAAATTCACTGTCTTGTCCAAAGAGGAAATGCACACTGATAGGCAAAACATAAAAGGGCAATGATGCCAATTGCTCTTTATACCTTGTCAGTCTTACAGCATCTTTCCCAGTTGTCAGGATGATTTTTTCCCCTTCCAACACTTCATCGAACCGGTATTTGATTTCGTTCACATCATCAATACTGAAAAGATGGTGATCATTGTAAAAGAGAGCATCGTATGTTTTTGACTCATCATGCACATATTTTGTCAGAGGGGTGGGATTGGCAATACCACAAATAAGCAATACCTCTGTGTCTTTGGATAGCTTATAGGGCGCACCATTAATGATGTGATATGGTGTTCCATATTGTATGGATGTAAAAAAAACCTGTTGATGTTGCCCTGGAGAAAGTTCCTGAAGCACTTGGAAACGGCCTTGTTCTGATAAATCTTCTGGACATTTGGTTACAATAATGACATCTGCCCTGTTGGCACTGGAAACCTGATCTCTAAGATCGCCTGCAGGCAAGAACATGTCTCTTGTGTATAGGTTGTTGTATTCTGTCAGGATTATCTGCAACCCAGCCTGTATTTCACGGTGTTGAAAGGCATCATCCAAAATGATTACTTTTGTCTCAGGCCTGTCGAATAACAACTCAGGTACGGCTTCTATCCTTTTTTCACAGACACTGACTGCAACATCCGGATGGGACAGGTGAAATTGCATGGGCTCATCTCCTATTTCAATGGCAGTTGTTTTCTCGCCAGCAAGAACGTATCCGGAAGTTCTTCTCTTATATCCCCTGCTGATGGTTGCTACAGGATATTGTCTTTTCAGTAACCCAATCATATAATCCACCATTGGGGATTTACCTGTTCCGCCAACACTGAGATTACCCACGCAAAAAACAGGTATATTGAATGCAATTCCCTCAATTACTTTTTTATTGTACAAGTAGTTGCGTAAACGCACTGCCAACCCATAAAGCAGGGTTAGCGGAAAAAGAAACAGTCTGAAAGACCTCAGGTATATATTATTAAAATGCATAGACACAGTCCGGTGTTATACAAAAGTCGAGCTTTTTATCGAAGAAATCAACATCCTCAATGGAATCAACAGGAGAAAAGAATGAAAGTCCAATTTTTAAAATATCTGGTCTGCATTGGGAGATAAACCTGTCGTAATACCCTTTGCCATAGCCCACTCTGTTACCGCTAAGGTCAAATGCCATTAAGGGAATTAATGCCATATCGATATCCGTAGGCTCGATTTCAATGCCATCCAATGGCTCCGGAACGCCGTAATGGCCTATCGAATAGGTTGTTTGTTCGTTACAGATGAAATGCCGCATAGAATAATCAGCAGGGTTGGATATGGCGTGGGCCATTTGCATACCCGGATTGGCGAATTGTAGCCAATCAGCCATAGGCTGAGGATCAGGTTCATGGTTTTTACTGATCGAAATGTAAGTATGCAAAATCTGAATGAAGGGAAGTGAAAGCTGCTGAAAGTTGATCAGCATCAAATCCTGAAAAATATTGATTTCCCTGGCCGTCAAGGCCATTCTTTTCTCGCTGTAAGATTTACGTAATGCTGATTTGGTCATGATTCACCGGCTTCTGGTCCTCTTTGAATGAATATGGAAAAAATAGTTGTTCCATATTTCCTTTCACTGCTGTAAAAGGGAGCGGACCGAAAATCATTACGTGGTGTATGTTCCAGGACAAACCATCCATTCTCATGCAATAAATTTTGGGAAAACACCAATTTGGGCAAATCCTCGATGTTGCCCAATGCATAGGGTGGCCCTGCAAAAATGAAGTTGAATTGCTCTTTGCATTCCCTCATATACTTGAATACATCAGATCTGTAAACTTTCAATTCCGGTATTTTAAGTTGTGAAGCAGATTTACGGATGAATTCATACATTGCTGCGTCCTTTTCAATGATGGTCAGATCACGAACACCCCTTGAATACAATTCGTAGCTAATGCTTCCAGTTCCACCAAAGAGATCCAAAGATTTGACTTCAGAGAGGTCCAGGTTATTTTCAATGACATTGAAAAGCCCTTCTTTAGCAATGTCTGTAGTTGGACGGGTATAAGGCATATTATTGGGTGGGGAAATTCTCCTTCCGCCCAGTTCACCGCTGATTATACGCATTTGGGTATCAACAAAATCGGGGTTAAAAAATGCGAGGGTATGCCTTCAATCTGCACAGCATTTTCAGCATGTCCAGCTGGTTCTTCAAAAGCGACACGAAGGACATATCTATTAAGTTCTTTCCAGGTTCCAGATTCTTCATCCACCAAGCCACTGACTTCCACTAAAGCCTCTGTAAGATCGATATTATATTTGTCACTGAGGTTCAACAAATGAAAAATAACGTCCTCTTTAGTCTCATAATAGAAAGTTTGTGCTAGCAAAAGCTGATCACCTTTGAAGGCATAGACTTGTATCGATGAAGGATAGAAAAAAATCTTTATCCAATTACCAGATTCCTCCTTGATATTCCGAAAGATTGAACGGAGGGCCACTGTTGAAAAATGGATGTTGCGAACATGTGGAAACTGTTTCCTGATGGCATCAAAAACCATGCGGTTGCATCCAAAAATATTGTTGAGTTCCCATTGATGAACATCATCATTGCAGATTATCATGTCATCCATATCCCCGTGAATGGCTTGCAAGAGGCTTTCTTCCAGATGTTGTTTATACATGGATGAAGGCACCAAAACCAATTCCTTTTGGTTGTGTACAAGAATAACATCATAAAATGATGTTTGATATACAGGATTTGAAGCCAGCAATTTTTCTATCCATGCTACATCGGGCCTGGATTTAAACTGGTAGGAGGCCAAATGGATGATTTTTTCCCCTCCCCTGTTGCTGATGCAAAAGGAAATATGAAACTGGCCGTATTCAATACAGAGTTTTTTGTCTGACAGCAAATCTGCCGGATCATCCGGAGCTGTAAATGAAAATGTCGGTTCAAGCAATGGATTAGCCATGATTGCAAATTTAATGGATTTGAAGTTCAATTCAGTGGAACTATTGGTGTAGGTTTGTAAGCCGTTCAGAGAAAAACGGTACCAGAGAGGCTATGTCGACTTCCTTGAAAATGAATATCGGTTACAAACAGATTTTGCAGATGTCCCTGCCAATCAGCTTTGCAATTCTTGTACCGCAATTCAATTTCCTTATCAACAGTTTTTTCCTTTCTAGGCTTGGCCCCGGAAACATGGGCGCTTCCGGGATAACGGGAGTTTATTACCTCATTTTCTCTGCCATCGGTTTTGGCTTGAACAATGGATTACAAGCATTGATTTCCCGCAGGGGTGGTCAGGAAAGGGAAAAGGAAATTGGGAAGCTGTTCGTGCAGAGCATATATATTACACTTTGCATAGCCTTGGCGGGCATTCTCATCACTTATACTGTTGCTCCACTCATCTTTGAAAAAAATACTAATCCTGATTTGTATCAAAAGTCGATGGGATTCCTTTATATCAGGATCTGGGGTTTGCCATTTCTTTATCTGTATCAAATGAGAAATGGTTTGCTCGTAGGTACAAACCAAAGCAAATTGTTGGTTTGGGGCACCCTTGCAGAAACCCTTTCCAACATCGTATTGGATTATGGGTTGATATTCGGCAATCTCGGATTGCCTAATCTGGGCTTCAATGGTGCTGCTTATGCAAGTGTTTGTGCAGAATTCATTGGCATGCTTGTTGTTTTTGCACTCATCAATGCCAAGGGCATGCGTCAGCGATTTGGATTGTTTGACAATTTCAAATTTGATTGGGAAACCACTAAAACCATCCTGATCCAATCATCCCCTTTGGTGATGCAGTATGGCATCAGTATCGTCAGTTGGGAGTTCTTTTTTATCCTGGTTTCCCATGATGGACCTATGGCACTGGATATCAGTCAGCTGATGCGATTGCTTTTTGGATTTTTTGGCATTTTTATTTGGGCATTTGCCGCCACTGCCAATACCATGGTTTCCAATATCATTGGTCAGGGCATGAGAAAAAGGGTCATGATTCTTATCGGCAGGATAATTCTTTTGAGTTCAGGTTCAACCTTGCTTATTTTCATACCACTTCAGTTTTTCCCAAGGGAATTGTTGTTGTTGTTCAATGAAGATCCAACATACCTCGAAGAAGCCATTCCGGTATTACGCGTCGTTTCTATAGCCATACTCATCATGTCGGTTTCAACCATTTGTCTCAATAGTGTGACCGGAACAGGCAATACCCGTATCAATCTGATGATTGAAGCTGTCACCATACTGATGTATTGTATTTATATTTATTTGGTCATGGAAGTGTTTAATCTTTCCATTGCATGGGGTTGGGCTTCTGAATTGCTGTATTGGACATCCATTCTGGTCTTTTCTTTGAGCTACCTTAAAAGTGGCAAGTGGGATAATGAACGAATGCGTGCCATATAAAAAAAGCCCGATGATCATTGCTGTTCATCAGGCTTTGATATCTAGGGGATACTGAAATTACTCAGCTGCTCCGCCTTCTTTCTTTTTCTTCTGTGTTTTCGGAGCAATCACCATCAGCATGCGTTTGCCTTCCAGTTTTGGCAAGCCTTCAACTTGTCCAAACTCAGCAAGACGTTCAGCGAATTTCAGCAAAACAAGCTCACCTCTTTCCTTGAACATGATTGCACGGCCTTTGAATTGAACGTAGGCTTTCACTTTATTGCCTTCCTTGAGGAAGTTTTCAGCATGCCTTGCTTTGAAATCAAAATCATGGTCGTCTGTACCGGGCGTGAACCTGATTTCCTTCAATTCTGCAGATTTGCTTTTGGCTTTCATCTCCTTCTCCTTCCTCTTTTTATCATAGAGGAATTTGTTGTAGTCGATGATTTTGCATACGGGAGGATCAGCCTGTGGTGAAATTTCAACCAAGTCCAATTCCAATTGTTGGGCCATTTTCAATGCATCCTGGGTGGGATAAACGCCCATGGTTACATTTTCACCCACCAGCCGGACTTGTGGAACCCTGATGAAATGGTTGATTCTGTGCTCTGCTTCTTTTCTAGGCATGAATTTGCCCCTGAAGCCCCCAGGTCCGCTGGGTCTGTTGAATGGTCTGTTAGGTAAAGCCATAGTACTTTGCGGTTCGCCTGTCGGCAACAGGTCGTGCCTTTTCTGTTGTTTTTTTTAAATCAAATGGTTTGCCGATTGCTGATTTCAGTGGTCAAGTTAGTCAATATTTCTGAAACTGAACACATGCCTGCATCCCCTTTACCTTGGCGCCTTACAGAAACAGCGTTTTCAAGCTGCTCTTTTTCTCCTATCACAAACATGTATGGAACTTTCATGAGTTCTGTGTCCCGGATTTTCTTGCCTATTTTTTCTGCCCTGTCATCCAATTCAGATCTGATACCGGTAGCAAGCAACTGTTTGTTTACTGATGCTGCATAATCGTTGAATTTATCGCTGATAGGAAGCACCTTTACCTGAACCGGTGCAAGCCACAAAGGGAATTTACCGGCGTAATGTTCCAACAGGAAGCCTATGAAACGCTCATGTGTACCCAATGGAGCACGGTGAATAATCAGTGGCGTTTCAGCATGATTGTCGCGGTTGGTGTATTGCAGATTGAATCGTCTTCCTTGAGCAAAGTCGACCTGGTTTGTTGCGAGTGTAAATTCACGACCTATAGCACTCCAGATTTGCACGTCTATCTTGGGGCCGTAAAATGCCCCTTCATCCTGAACTTCTACAAATGGGATATTGGACTCAATCAGCACCTTCCTGACCATTTCTTCCGTTTCTTTCCACAATTCAGGTTCATTGATATATTTCTGACCCAATTTGGCTGGATCGTGCAAACTCAACCGCATCACATATTTCTCAATCCCGAAGATTTTGAAATATTTGATGTACATATCATTGACAGACCTAAACTCATTCGCAAAATCCTCCTTGGAGCAATAGATGTGGGCATCGTTCATGTGGAGGCAGCGGACACGCATCAAACCAAACAATTCACCACTCTGCTCGTAACGGTAACAGGTGCCATATTCTGCAAGCCTCAGTGGCAGGTCTTTGTAGCTCCTGCTTTCAGCTGAAAATATCTTGTGGTGATGCGGACAGTTCATGGCCTTGAGATAGTATTTCACCCCCTCCAATTCCATTGGAGGATACATACTATCTTGATAGTAAGGCAAGTGTCCGCTGGTCAGGTACATGCTTTCTTTGGCGATATGAGGAGTAACCACTCGCTTATATCCCGCAGCTTGCTCTGTTTCCTTGGCCAGCTTTTCCAATTCTTCAATCACGATGGTACCATTAGGCATCCAGAGGGGAAGACCAGGCCCTACATCATCATCGAAGGTAAAAATACCAAGCTCCTTTCCCAATTTGCGGTGGTCTCTCCTTTTGGCTTCTTCCAGCATTTGCATGTGGTCATCCAATTCTTTCTGGTTGGGGAAACTGATCCCGTAAATCCTGGTCAGTTGTTTGTTTTTCTCGTCCCCCTTCCAATAGGCACCTGCAATGGAGGTCAGCTTGAGGGCCTTTACAAGACCAGTATGAGGAATATGTGGACCACGGCAAAGGTCTGTGAAAGCACCTTGTGTGTAAAAGGTTATCTCTCCATCCTGGAGGCCTTCCAACAAATCCAACTTATACTCATCACCTTTTTCAGTAAAATAGGCAACAGCATCCGATTTGGAAATTTCTTTCCGGATGAAGATGTTGTTTTGTTTGGCCAATTCCAACATCTTTTTTTCCAGGTTGGTGAGTTCCTCCTCTGAAATGCTCCGTCCACCCAAATCCATATCGTAATAAAATCCTCGATCGATGGCCGGACCAACCCAAAATTTCACACCAGGAAAACTGGATTCGACGGCCTCAGCCAAAATGTGTGCAGAGGAATGCCAAAAGGTGGAACGGCCTTCAGTGTCATCCCATGTGTGCAATTTCAATGATGCATCTGCTTGCAGGGGTGTGGACAAATCTTTGACTACACCATCAACAGATGCGGCAATCATCTTTTTAGCCAACCCTTCTGAAATTGACTTCGCAATACCCAAAGGGGTGATTCCCTTTTCATATGTCCTTACAGCACCATCCGGAAAAGAAATGTTGATCATACCTAAATTTCATTAATTCAGCAATGCGCTAAAGTGCAAATTTAACGAAGTATTGGGTAAGGACGTATTGAAATCACAATAATTTGCGTTTATAGTTCAAAAACCCTTTTCATTTGATTAGAATTCTACACCTAACGTTCAAGCAGGTTTTCAATAAGTCATTTTTTTCAGTATTGATTCCAATGCTGGTGGTATTCATATCTCTATTCCAACCACTATCAACCTCAGCTCAAAATCTCAGTGGCCAATGGATTGGAGGTTTCGGATCACAAGAAGAGTCAAACGGACGCAAAACCAATTATGTGTTAGAAATGGAGTTCAACGGCTCCAAAATTTCAGGTTATTCCTATACCTACTTTGCCATTTCAGGCAAGCAATATTTCGTCATTTGTAAATTAAGTGGCACTTTTGATAAGGCTAGTAAGTCAATGATAGTCAATGAAGTAGAGAATGTAAAAACAAACACCCCTCCAGATTTTGAAAACTGTCTCCAATCGCATCAACTGACATATCTAAAACAAAAAGATAAGGAAATTCTGGTAGGCAAGTGGAAACCATATATCAAGGAAAGCAATTGTGGCAGTGGAGAAACTGAGCTGGAAAGGAAGAAACTGGAGAAGCTCCCTGCTCCCAAAACACAACAACCGACTGTTGTAAAAAAGGCACCCACCCAAGTTCCACCAACCAAACAACCACTAACCTCAACAGTCAAACCGACTCCTGCTCCACAAACAAAAAAACCAACCCTTAAACCGGCGACCACACCCCCTGTTAAATCTGTCGTAACACCTTCCAAACCATCACCAGAAACGAAAGAAAATCCGCTGTTACAGCCAACTCTACCTGCTCCCCAGCAGGCAATACCTCCAGTTTCAGAAAAAAAGAATTTGCCCAAAAACATTCAAGAAAACACCGATGGGAAGCCAAAACCATTGGTGAACAAACCAAAAGAGAAGTTGAACAAAAGAACTTACGAAGTAATCAAAACAATTGAAGTAACCGGGACATCCATTAAAGTGGATATTTATGATAACGGACAGGTTGATGGTGATACTGTTTCCATTTTCCTGAATGAAAAACTTATTGTACCAGCTAAAATGTTGACAGCCCAACCCATCAGCTTGAATATCAAGCTGGATGATAATGAAGATACTTATGACTTAATCATGTACGCAGAAAGTATGGGATCCATTCCACCCAATACGGCATTTATGATTGTAACCACCTCAACTGCCCG
>JBDLUN010000225.1:0-4774 GCA_039805245.1 Bacteroidota bacterium | reverse complement strand
CTACTTTTTGGGTAACTATCTTTTCAAGATCAAGTTGGGATTCAAGATTTTTCATATAACCACTAATCATTTCAGGGAACATGGTTTTTAATTCCGACATAAAAACTGTCTTCAGCTGATTGATGGTACTGTCACCTATAAACATGGAAATAATCGGAAACACATCGCTCAGTTTTTGCCTTAAAAAATCATCCACCCTTGTTTCTATAAAGGGCATAACATGCTCCAAGTTTCTGGGATTGACAATCTTTTCTTCAATTTCCCGGAATGAAATTAGCTCTGTACTGACCAATTTACCCAGTTTTTCTGCAAATTGCTGTTGCCTTTTAGGGAAGATACCATGAAAAGTGATCCCTAGTATTTTTTTAGGCTCTCGAGGATGGAATAACATTTTGATGGCTATCCAATTGGTAAACCAACCAATAAAAGCAGAGATGAATGGAATCAGGATAAGCCAGTAATTCATAGATTAAAATTTCAGCAAAGTTAATCCTATTCAGAAAAGATAAATTGAATTTTGGAGTAGTTGAAAAAAACCTTTAAATTTGCATCCCTATCACGGAGGTCGTAGCTCAGTTGGTTAGAGCGTCTGATTGTGGTTCAGAAGGTCGTGGGTTCGAGACCCATCTTCCTCCCTTCCTTTTTCTTTCTTAACATTTCTTTTTACACCGTTCATCCATTTACTTGATAATGGCAGGTGTAAAATATTTATTTTTGGATATGTTATCCAAAATATTCCAATTTATGGTCAGTAAAAAATCCTTGCCCCTGGTTCTAGTGTTGTTGGTCGCCGGTTTTTTGATTGCGTTCAATTCTTCTGGATTTGGTAATCCTCCTGATAAATACCAGCAGATTTTCATCCAAGTTACGGAAATGCTTGAGGCAGCCCATTACAATCCCAAAAAGGTGGATGATGACTTTTCAAGGAAAATATTTGTGAAATACCTTGAATCGCTTGACCCAGATAAAAATATTTTCCTGGCCAGTGATATCAGAGATTTGAAAAAATTCGAAGCTACCATTGACGATGAATTGCATGGTGCGCCAATTCAGTTCTTCCATGCTGCAGAGTTGTTATATATGAAGCGTGGCAAGGAATTGTCGGCAATGATGCCTGAGTTATTTCAACAGCCTTTTCAATTCAACACTGATGAGCAAATATCTTTGGATGCTGATAAGGCAGAATATCCCAAAAATGAATCTGCACGTAAGGAAATATGGCGCAAGAGATTGAAATTCATGACTTTGGAGCGTTTTTCAGACTTGCTTGACCAACGTGCATTACTGAAACAAACTGATAGTGCGTACAAATCTGACGTTAAGTTGGAGTCCGATGCCCGTTCAAAGGTGAAGCAAATTATGACCAGGAATTTTGAACGGATGATCACCAAAACCAAGCCGGATGAACGATTCGACATGCTTGTCAACGTGATTACCAATTACATGGATCCCCATACCACCTTTTTCCCTCCTTTGGAAAAAAGGTCTTTTGATGAACAAATGAGTGGCAGATTTTATGGTATTGGTGCCTCCTTGCGGTATGATGATGGTGCCATCAAAGTGGCTACTATAGTGGCAGGATTACCTGCTTGGAAATCACAACAGATTACTGTTGGAGATCAGGTATTGAAGGTAGGGCAAGGTGAAACGGAACCTACAGACCTTAGTGGTTTTGAAACGGAAGAAGCTGTAAAACTGATTAGGGGCAAAAAAGGGACGGAAGTCAGACTCACCATCAAGAAAGCCGACGGATCAATTCGCATCGTATCGATGATCAGAGAAGAGGTTGAATTGGATGAAACCTATGCCCGCAGTGCCGTGATCAATGAACAGGGCAAAAAAATGGGGTATATTTTTCTTCCTGAGTTTTATGCGGATTGGGAAAGGCCTAATGGACCCAAATGTTCACAAGACGTTGCCAAAGAAATCCTTAAACTTAAAGAGCAACAGGTAGATGGTATCATTATGGATTTACGCAACAATGGAGGAGGCTCATTATATGATGTTGTTCAGATGGTTGGTTTTTTCATTCCAGATGGCCCAGTTGTGCAGGTGAAGGATAGGGAAGGGAATCCCACTGTTTTGCGTGATCGGGACAGATCAGTACTGTACGATGGTCCTCTGGCGGTAATGGTAAATGAGTTCTCCGCATCTGCATCAGAAATTTTTGCTGCAGCCATCCAGGATTATGGCCGTGGTGTTGTTATTGGCAGCACATCCACTTATGGTAAGGGTACTGTTCAACGCAATATTGGATTGGAATCATCATCCAGGGCCGTGAACAGTGATCTTGGTGAATTGGGAACCATCAAACTGACGCTTCAGAAGTTTTACAGAATAAATGGCGGTTCAACACAATTGAAAGGTGTAACCCCCCATATTATTCTTCCCGACCAACTTGAAAATTTGAAGTATAGGGAAAAAGACAACCCTGATGCCATGCCTTGGGATGAAATTCAAAGGGCATTTTACAACAGGAGTACCCCCAACTACGATATTGAATCCATTCGCCGCAAAAGCAATGAACGAGTTGCCCAAGATCCTGCTTTTGCAGCCATCAAAGACATTTCTGCAATGATTGAAAAATCCAATCAGAAACAATATTCCCTCAAGTTGGAAACATACCGCAATGAACAGAAAGCCATGCGGGAAACATTCAAGAAATTGGAGGAAATCAATAAAGGACAAAAAGCATTGGAAGTTCAAATGTTGGAATCGGACCAAAGTCGTTTGTCAGCCGATAACGATAAATTGGAAAGAAGAAAACAGTGGGTTAAAAACTTGTCCAAAGACATCTACATTGCAGAAACCTGCAAAGTGGTATCTGACATCATCAGTCAAGGTATGTTGGTAAAGGGACGTTGAGTCAATCAAAAACTGACGCCATAGCGTTGTTCAAGCACCCTTTTGTGGTGTCTCCAATGTCCAATGGCTATAATACCCAATGCGCCAACAGAAATGGTCTCATGCATTTGCGTGAGCCCATTTCTGTTTATCCAGGAGGGATCAAAACTGTTAAAGAGCATAACTGTTGATTTTCTTGCAAGGACAAAGGATTCCATTAAATCGCTTTTCACAAATTTGGAAACTGATTCTGCCGCATAAGCATTTTCATCAAAACTCCTGATAGGATTGGGGTCGTTTCTGGCAATTGTCAAGGCTCTGAAGGCAAAAATCAACTCTGCGTCAATACAGTGTCTGATGATTTGACCGATTGTCCATTTTCCTGGGCCATAGGCATGATCAAAATTGACTTCCTCAAGACAATGCATATCCCTTTCCAACTCCATCAAAGACGTTTTCAGTTGACTTACCGGATCACTACTTTCAACCAAGCCAATATATCCTTTGAAAAATTCAGGATACTTCAATGTATCAGTTTGTGTAGACATGGATTATTATTTTTTGGATGGCTTTTTATTGGGACTTGTTGCGGAATCCAATTTTCGTTGTCCTTTGATTGTTGCAGCCAATTTGATGGCTTCATATGCGTTTACAATACCTCCAGTTGAACAAAGTTGCTCAAGTCCCACTTTCTCATCCTCTGTTCCAGGTTTAAGATATAGCTTACCTGTTGGCTTGTAAACAGATTGGGTGATGATTTCCTTGATTTGTTCCGCGCTCAGTTCAGGAAAGTAGGAAAGCAAGAGCGCAGAAATTCCTGCCACAACGGGAGAAGCCATGCTCGTTCCATCTTTGTCGCCATAAGTATTGCCTCCGGGAATGGTGGAATTGATCTTTACTCCGGGTGCAAAAACATGCACATCCCTTTTGCCATAATTGGAAAAAGCAGCCACAAGTTCATCATCCGTCGAGCCACTTGCACCTACACTGATCCAATTGGAAAAGGTTTTGCTGGTATCATTATCTTCATGAATTGATGGAAAATTTTCTTGTACATCTATATCCTTGTTGTCATTACCAGCCGCATGAACAAGTAATACTCCCTTGCTTTCTGCATAGCGCATGGCTTCATCCACCCATTTTTTTTCTGGTGAAAAACTTTTTCCAAAACTCATATTAATCACCCAGGCGCCGTTATCTACTGCATACCTTACTGCGTTGGCTACATCCTTGTCGTGTTCGTCGCCATCAGGAACTGTTCTGATGGGCATGATTTCTACATGATCTGCGATTCCCCTGATGCCTTTCCCATTGTTTCGAATTGCGCCTATGATACCTGCAACATGTGTTCCATGGGATGCATCTGTTCCCATGATATCTCTATTGCCATAGTATCGATCTGTAGGGTCGTCATAATTGTCTTTGACTACCTCCGCACGATATGCCTTGGGAGCTTTTTCTATGACATCAACCTTGGATTGCTCTCCCTCATAAAACTGGATAAGATCGGCTATAAGTGATTTGTTGTTATTATCCATCTGCCTCGTTTGCTGAAAAAAACCGAGCATGACAGATTTCGCTTTCAATACTGTTGGATCGGAGGTACGGAAATCCTGCAATTGATCCCCGGTATATTGGCTTTTACCAATGGCCATCTGAAGCAAACTATCTGCTCCCGGCAGTTTTGCAACAATATCTTTCAAGATCAACACATACATGGCTGCTTCCTTGGCCTGTGATTCCAACTGGTACTTGGCTTTTGAATAATTCTGGTAATTGCTCAATTCCTGTCCAACCAATGAACGGCCTCCATCTGTAACTTGCTCAAATTGTTTTTTAAATCGATAATAAATGCGTGCAGCTTCGTAACTGTCTTTGCCTACATTGGAACCATCTTTGCCACCTATGAAATTCCATCCATGTACATCAT
>JBDLUN010000224.1:0-3488 GCA_039805245.1 Bacteroidota bacterium | reverse complement strand
GTTTCGCAATTGGCCTTCCATCCGCACTGCAGTGATGAATTCAGGCATATCATCCGTGAGATAATTGTAATGCATGGCAAATTGGTTGCCCAAGGTGCTGTAAGGTGTTTGGATGGTCAATTGGTTGAATGCCATCACGGTTGGATTCATGTGCAAAACGGCTTTCAGAGACTTGACTTCAAAACCGCTACGTTCCTTCGTTTTCAATTGCAGGTCAGCGGTGAGGGTATCTTTGAAAAACCGGACTTTCCTGATCTCGCCGCCAATTTCTTTGAATTGGAGGTGTGCGCCGTCAAAATGGGGATACACCGCACGCTCTGTTTCCAAATCACTGCTGAATTGCCCTGCCGTTATGGATATGGTGCCTGCTGTGATATCCCATTCCTGTGGATTCCAGTATAGTTTTCCTGCAATCCTGGGAATGGTTTTCGGTTTGAGTGAATCGGGCCTGAAACCCTCATATCTGCTGATGCTGAATTGGGGTTTTTGAATGGAGATTTGATCGAAAGCAATTTGCCGCCTATTGAGATTGAAAGATTTTGTGCTCAAATCCAATTGTTCAAGCAGCAGCAATTGATCTTCACCCCGCCACCTGTCTTGGATATGCACTTTGATGCGTTTGAGTTTGACACTTTCCAAATCCAGTTGAATAGGATTGCTCTTTGCAGATGTACCGGAACCGCCGCCTCCCAAGGCTTTGGCGATAAATCCGTAATTCCAGGTGCTGTCTGTTCTGGACGTATGCAGATATACATCACTGAGGCCGATATGGTGAACAGTAAATGCATCTTTCATGAAAAACCAATCGGTAATCCTGATACCCAACTCGCCAGCATAGAGGAGTGTGTCTTTTTGCTGATCCTTCACCAGCACGCCTTCAATCAGATATCTGTTGAAGGGGGTGATGTCTACATGACGCACGCTGACTTCTGTTTTGAGCGATTTGCTAAGGATGCCTGTCGCCACAGCTACCAGCCTGTTCTGGACATAAGGAATCCTGATGGCCAGCCAAAGGATCAGGAACAGGGCCATTAGCCCCGCGAGGGTGATGCCGGCTATCTTGGATATTTTCTTCATAGTCAATATGCTGCGGCGTGGTCATCTCCACGCTTGTCAGCAACGGCTTCAATACCGGTGATTTTTTTGCCTTTCCATTGGATGCTAATGACTTCTGTTCTGCCTATTTGTCCGCGATTAGCCAGCTTATATCCCATTTGTTCCAGAGACTGCTGCAGTGTTTTGGGGAAATCGCTTTCAACCATCACCTGGTCGGGAAGCCACTGGTGGTGGAATTTGGGGTTGTTTACCGCATCAAGGGCTGTCTGCTTGAAATCGATGATGTTGACGAGGGTCTGGAATACGGATGTAGGAATAGTGGTGCCACCGGGTGTTCCAACCACAAGCCAGGGTTTTTTGTCTTTCAACACGATGGTTGGCGTCATGGAACTGAGCATACGCTTGCCGGGAGCAATGGCATTGGCTTCTTTGCCTACCGCACCAAACATGTTGGGCACTCCGGGCTTGACACTGAAGTCGTCCATTTCGTTGTTGAGGAGAAAACCGGCACCGCCAACAACAGTTTTGGAGCCATAACCGCCATTGAGGGTGGTGGTAACACTCACTACATTGCCGAATTGGTCTGCAACCGACAGGTGTGTTGTTTCATCACTCTCAGGATTCAACGAGCCCGGTTTGACCATTTCGCTGGGTGTTGCCTTGCCAGGGATAAAATCTTTCATCCTGTTTTTCAGGTAGGCATCACTGGAAAGGGATTTGACCGGCACTTTTACGAAATCAAGGTCGCCCATAAATTCTGCACGGTCTGCATAAGCCCTGCGCTCCACTTCAATCATCAGCTGAACGGCTTCTGGTGAATGAAATCCCATCTGCCCGATCTGCCTGTCTTCAATCATTTTCATCATCTGCTGCATCAGCAATCCGCCGCTGCTGGGCATCGGCATGCCAATGACGGTATGTCCCTTATAGTCAAAGATGATTGGTTTCCGCTCGGCAGCCTGGTAGCTTTTCAGGTCTTCAAGACTGATCATGCCACCACCTCTCTTCATCTCTTCAACAATCAGCTTGGCTGTTTCACCTTCATAAAATCCTGCCTGACCCAAATCACGGATTCTGGTGAGGGTTGCTGCAAGGTCTTGCTGTATCAGGGTATCACCGGCTTTCCATGGCCTGTCCTTTACAAAAACGGGTTTGGTGGTATTGTATTTGATGAAAGCCTGTTGACTGCCATTCAAGGATCTCGCTTCTGCGGCAGTAATGACAAACCCTTTGGCCGCCAATTCAATGGCTGGCTGGATCAAGGCTTTGAAGTCCAACTGCCCATACTTGTGGGAAGCGTAAAGACCCGCAACTGTTCCCGGAACGCCACTGGCCAAATGGCCATGCTGACTCAGGTTCAGCAAGGGGTTGCCGTCTTTGTCGAGATACATATCCCGGGTGGCAGCCTTGGGTGCGCGCTCCCGGTAATCAATGGCAATGGATTTACCTTGGCTGGTATGGGCAACCAAAAATCCGCCTCCACCGATATTGCCTGCTCCCGGGTAAACCACGGCCAAGGCTAACTGGGTGGCTATGGCAGCATCAAAGGCATTACCGCCATTTTGTAAAATCGACAATCCAACCTGGCTGGCCAAAGGGTGGGCGGAGGAAACGGCGCCTTTTGTTCCGGTGGCCTGTTTGGTTATGCCGTATTGGTAAGGGGTAACCTGTCCAAAGCTTGTCTGAAAAGTAAGGAGCAACGTGGCGCAGAAAAAGATGCCTGAAGCGGCGGACAGGATCCTTTTGGGGGATATCAGTTTCATGCCCTAAAGATAATCATGATTTCAAAAGTAATTGTTGCATAATCAGATAGAATCATACCGATTTGTTATTTTTAACATTACAACCATCTTGCTTATGAAATCCTTTGCTCAGATCTTCACTCAAGCCCGAAATGGGGTCTTTTTGCTGATTGTATTGTTGCATGCATCAGTAACTGTTTTGGCACAAAAAAAGCCACACAAAACCGCCAGCGAAATTCTCCATGAAATGAAGAAACTCAATGTCCTGGGTTCTGTGCTATACATGGCAGCCCATCCGGATGATGAGAGCACCAGATTGCTGGCCTATTTGGCCCGGGAAAGGCAATATCGCACAGGCTACATGGCCATGACCCGTGGTGATGGTGGTCAGAATCTGATCGGCAATGAGCAGGGATTTGAGTTGGGATTGATCCGCACACAAGAGTTGCTTGCAGCCCGTAGAATCGATGGGGCAGAACAGTTTTTTTCAAGGGCATTTGATTTCGGTTTCTCCAAAAGAACCGATGAAGCTTTGGCTACCTGGAATGAAGAAAAGGTCTTGGCTGATGCTGTTTGGGTCATCAGGAATTTCAAACCGGATATCATCATTACACGCTTTCCTGAAGACAGTAGGGCTGGCCATGGTCACCATTCCGGCTCGGCCGTTATTGCGCGAAAAGCATTTTTGGC
>JBDLUN010000223.1:0-12468 GCA_039805245.1 Bacteroidota bacterium | reverse complement strand
TCTTGTCGGTGATGGGGATGAAAACCTCCCCTTGCTTTTGGCTGATCTTCAGCTTGATTTTGTCGAGGTTGCCTTTGCTGGTTGTTCTGACAGACCAGTGCGATTGGTAGGTGTTGTTGCCGACGCTGAAAATGATTTCGGCATAGCTGTCTTTCGTTCCTCTCGTCATGATGGCATTTTGTGTAGCCATGGAGGCTTCGGTCACTTTGTCCATTCTGGCGGTATAGGAATAGAGTGCGAGGGTGATGGCATCGAGGAGGGTTGTTTTTCCCGCGCCTGTGGGACCAGTGATGGCAAATAACCCCGCACCGGTGAATTCAGACCTGTCGAAATCAATACAGAACTCGCCTTTGAGGGAATTGATATTTTTGAAACGCAGTTGGTGGATTTTCATGGTTGTTGGGTTAGGTCTGCCAAAATCGACTGATACAGCTCTTGCAGGGCTGTTTTTTCTGCACCTTCTTCCCGCTGCCCGATGAGGGTATTGAAAACGGAGATGGGTTCCAAGTCGTGCACCCGATCTGCCTGTAGCCTGGATCCTGCGGTGTTGCCAATTGTGCGGTCATGGTAGGTGATGCGTTGTTGGATGAGCTTGATATTTCTTTCCGGTAGTTGCTGTCTCCAGTTATCCAGTGCCTCCATGATTGCGGGGTTGAAGGTGGGTTCTTCAATGGCAATATCCAACAGGGTCGGGAGGTCATATTTGCACCGCAATCCATCCAGTTGGGCTTCCACTTGGGCCAAAGTCCCTTTCAGTTGGTAGAGTGAACGGCGTTTGGGTATGGGGATAAAGCTGGGGCTGACTTGTCCGTCTGCCACTTCCAGCCGGATGATTTTGTGCGCATAATTGTTTTCGGAGAATCCCAGAGAGATGGGTGAGCTAGCGTATTGGATGCGTCCTTCCAAAACGGTTTGACCTGTATGGATATGGCCCAAACCCAGGAAATCAAATTGGTTTAATGCGTCGGCAGGAATGCCCAGGATGTTTCCGATCTGGATTTCCCTTTCTGCTTCACTGACTTGCATGCCTTGTGCGGTGAGGTGTGCCATGCCGATATGGGGCAATCCGGGATGTTGTTTTCGGAGGGCATCACCAATGTGAAGGAAGATTTTGCGCATGCCCTCCTGGATTTTTATATCTATGGATTGGGATGTTTCCCCTTCCCCGACCTGTCTGATAAACCGGTCCTGTAAAAAAGGGATAGCTGCCACTACCGCCTTGTTTTTACCGCTGCGGTCTGAAACCGGTAAGAAAATGTCGCCAATCTTATCCAAACCGGGAAAGAGAGAAACCACAGTAACCCCCAAACCATGGAGCAATGCAGCCGGCGTTTCCAGAAAAGACGGCGAGTCGTGGTTGCCTGCAATGATGATTGCTTTACAACCGGTTGCATGCAGGTTGGCCAGAAAACGGTAGTACTGCTTGCTGGCTTCATGGGCTGGATTGTGCTGGTCGAATACGTCACCGGCGAGAAGCAGGCAGTCGGTTTCTTCCTCTCTAATCATGTTGAGCAGGAAATCAAAGAAAAGCTCCATGTCTGCACTGAGGTCTTCCTGGTGCAGGCGTTTGCCCAAGTGCCAATCGGCTGAAATGAAAATTCTCATGGGGTCAAAATGCTGTTTTGGTAATGGGCTACATCCAATGGCGGATGAAATGATGTATCAATTCAAGCTCCTCCTCTTCCGTTCTGATTTCCGGTTCCATGATGCTTGCACAAAATGGTTTCCAGGTTTCGTCTTCCGGGTCAAAGAACTCAGCCGTTTCCCTGCCCAGGAAGAGTTTGTAGTCGAATTTGGGTCTGCCTACAATAACATAGCCGGGGTAATACCATTGGTATCCTTGTTGGCGCATGAATTGAGTTTCCAGCAGCATGAGGAGTTTGCCCGGACTGAATTTGACATATTCCGGATCGTAGAAGCTGACTTTCGCCATGACGGCGTTGGAGCCCAGGTCGATCAGTCCTTTGGCAATCAAGCGTTCACCATCGCGTACCGAGATGGCCCAGGTGTCGAAAAGCTCCATGTTTTCTCCGTCATTGTACAGACATTTTGAAAGGCTGTCGTACCCGTCAAAACTGATCCAAGCGCGGTAGCGGCTGTATAGCTCCACATCCTCTGCTTCAATTTGTTGGTAGGGGTCTACGGTAACCGTGAAGTGAGCTGCTTTTTTCAGGATTTTTTTGTGGGAGGCATGAACCAGGGTTTTGCTGACATCATACCGCAACCACCAGACCCTGTCCATCTCAAAACTGTCGCCATTAAGCCAGTGCGTTACAGTAAAGAGGTGTTGGTACATACGATACCATCCCCTGGCGAGGTAATCGTCAAAATCTTCCGCAGGAAGGAAGTCGGGTTGTTCTGTGTAGTTGTAAATCTTCATGAAAGGACCTTCCGGAATCCATCGATGACGCTTTCATCCGGTTTGTGTACAAATATACCGTTGTTACCCTGTTTTCTGATACCCCTGATGAAGAGGTAAATGATTCCACCAAAATCCCTGTTGTAAGTGAAGTCTGGCACCCGCAACTGCAGGTATTGGGTTGCAGCCAGGGTGTACAAGTGGTATTGGAGGTGGTAATTGTTGGCAGTCATGGCGGCAGCAACCTGTTCTGCACCATAGTGTTCGTATTTGTCGCCCAGGTGGTTAGATTTCCAGTCGAGGATGTAATACTTCCCTTCATGCATGAAGAAGAGATCCATTTTCCCGTTCAGCATGCCTTCCATCTCTTCACCAGCGCGCAAGGCAAAGGGTGTTTCCGGTGGCGACAATTGCTGAAGCGTTTCTGTTTTGAACAGTTGGAGGGGCATATCGAATTCCAGTTCATTGAGGCGGTGTTGCCAGCTGATTTGGTTCAAGGTGAGTGAACCGTCGGGCAGCAGGGGTCTGGAGGTGATGAGTTCAACCATATTGAGGATGCCTGCGGCGTAGTGGCTGTCGGTTTTCCCCGACAACCTTTTGAGGGCCCGTTCGATCACCTCCGGCCAGTTGCCGGCATCCGTGAAATTGATATTTTCAAAGATGTAGTGCAAGAGGTTGCCGGTGTGGGCGCCTTTTTTCAGCTGGCGGAACATGAATTGGTCATATGCATCCAGCTGTTGATGAGGATCTGTTTGGATGGCAGTGATACCATGTTCGGGATTCAAGGCACTGTAGCTCGTGCGGCGCCATTTCAGCTGGCTCAGGTTGAAATTATCTGCACGGGCATAGGTCCGTTCGGGCTTTGTCGCCTCCCTGTCAATTGCTTTACGGATGGGGTTGCTGGGGGTATGGAATGCCACACCAGGAGTGTTTTCAGGGTTTTCTTTGATTGCTTTCAGGAATACCCGCAAACAGGATTTGGATAAATTCTTGGCGCCATTGGCGGTAATCAGGCAGTGGTAACGGGCACGGGTGATGGCCACATACAGCAATCGGCGGTTTTCCTGTTCCGTCTGTGTGAGGTTCCAATGATCCTCATCAGTGCTGGCTTGCTCTCTGCCCACCACAAGGTATTTGCCGGTATCGGGATGGCGGAAACTCCAGGTTTTTGCTTTGCTGTTTCTCGGCAAAAGATCCAAAGTGGGTGCCAGCACGATATTGTATTCCAGCCCCTTGCTCTTATGGATGGTTACGATTTTCACGGCCTCTTCATCATTCTCGATGCGCTGTTCATATTCATCACCTTCACGCAATTCCCCGTCAATACTGCGTTTTAGCCATTGGATCTGTTCTTGTTGGTTGTAGTGTTTGCGTTCAGCCACCTTATGGATGATCTCTACGATTTGCAGGATGTTCGAAATGGTTCTTTCGCTTTGTCCGCTTTCCCCATCCAGTAATTGGGGCAGGGCGTGATCCGACAGGAATTGGCGCAGCATTTCAAAGATGCCCCGGCTTTTCCAGGTTTCCTGGTAGGTTCTGAAACGCAGGAGGAGTGCTTCCTCATCTGCTGCAAGCAGGGTTTCCGGTGTAAAGCCTCCCATGGCTGTGAGCAATGCCTTGTTGATTGATTTTCTGCTGATGGCGTAAACGGCCTCCATGATGTGCAGCATGTCTGCCGCTTCTGCGCTTTGTAGCAGTTTCGTGTCGTCTATCGTAATCGATGCAATACCATATTGGGATAACAGTTCTTTGATCTGCCGGCCTTCCCTGTTGGTGCGAACGAGGATGCCGATATCATTGGCTACGGGTTGCCTGACTGGTTTGCCCGGAATTTGGATGGTATACTCTCCGGAAAAAAGCAGTTGGGTGACCAGCGCCGGAATCGCTTTTTGGAGTTCTTTTTTCTTGCCGAGCTCTGCAATCAGGATGGGTGTTGCCGGTTCGCCTTTGAAAAAAAGTGAACCTTTTTTATTTTCAGTAGGGGAGTTTACGGGAATGTATCGGATGCCCTCCTGGGCGTCTCCGAAGGCGAAGGTGTCAAAGTCTGGTTCCGGTAGGAAGAAACCATTCATGGCTTCGATATACGCTTTACCAGACCGGTGATTGGTATTCATTTTATGAACCCGCTGCACCTTGTTTTTGGCTTTGAAATACGTGAAGATGTCGGCTTTCCGCCAGCCGTAGATGGATTGTTTGGGGTCACCGATGTAGAACAGGATGTGCTTTTCACTGAAGAGTGCTTGAAAGATTTCATATTGATCGCGATCGGTATCCTGGAATTCATCGATGAATACGGCCTGGTATTTGTTTTGCAGATGTGCAACAAGCTGTTCCCTGTGGCTACCTTCGAGCACTGCATGGTGCAACAGCCTGATCATATCGTCGTAGGTGATGAAACCTTTTGCCGACTTGATCTTCCGGATGTCTGCTATCACCCAATCGATGGCCAGTTCAGTGATGAATTGGATGATGATGCCGAGTTGTTTATCTGGTTCTACATCACCGTTCCGCAGGCTCTCCAGCAAGCCTTCCTGGTAGCGTTCACTCAGGAATCCGGGTGGTATCGGTCCCTGGTTGCGGATCATTTTACCCGCCAGTGCTTCCCTGATGAGCTGTAATACATCTTCCCTGTCAAGCCCCGCTTCCAATAGCATTTCCAACAGTTCTGGATGAATGGTGGTTACCTTTTGCCGCCAGCATTCGTGAAAGCTGTCGTACACCAACTGCAGGAATTCATCCTCACCGAGGGTTTCAGCTCCGAAGAGTTGTCCGGTTTCAAAAGCGTATTCGCCCAGGGTCCGTTGGCAAAAGCTGTGGATAGTGAGTACGGAGGTTTCATCCAACAGTAGCTGCGCCTGAGCCAATCGCCCGATGGTAACTTCAGCCCCGGCTTTTGAGAGGTTGTTGGTCACCAAGGTCATGATGGTTTGGTCTTCAATGTTTTCCCCCCTCGCGGCTTTGGCTGCCTGTCGAATGAAGGCCCGGACCCGCAATTCCAATTCTGCCACTGCCGCTCGGGTGAAGGTCACCATCAGGATCTGTTGAATAGGGATATTTTTTTCCATCACCATCCGCAATACCAGCAGGGCGATGGAATAAGTTTTGCCGGTACCAGCGCTGGCTTCAATCAGGTTGCTGCCCTGCAGGGTTACGGTTTTCGGATCAAAAGGAAGGGGTGATGGTTTCATGGGTCATTTGCTTTTTTTGAAAACAGTGGGCAGGTGTTGTTGAATGGGTTCTAGGATAAGCGGAACCTGTTCCTGTAGGCGGGCATGTGTTTGTGGGGTGAGCCAACCGAGATCGATTGCTTTCAGCAGGTAATCGTCTTTGAATTGGAAGTTGAAGTCGTTGTTGCGTTCATCATCAATGGATTCCAGGAAGGCGTCAAAGTCCAACTTGACCATCGCCATTTCATCCTTGGCAAAAGCAGGGTGGAAGGGGAAACAATGCTGGTGGCCTTCCCGATAGTGGCGCACATATTCCAAAAGGGTGTTCTTGGCCTGTTCGGAAGTGATGCTGCCCGCGGGGATGGTGCAGGCTTCAGCCGTATCCTTTTTGCTGATGTTTTTTCCAATGAAAACAAGGTCGATTTGTTCACCCTGTGCCAGTAATGCCAAGTAATGAGTATAGGCTGGGAGGAGGTATTTCAGCCTATCGCTGGAGGGGCAAACACATAGCAGTTTCTGCCCGTATAATTGGTCAACTTTGCCGGTCAATATGGTGTCTTCCAGTTCAAGCCTTATTGTTGAAGCGTGCTTGGTTTCGCCTGCCGTTGCATTCAGGAACACTGTTCGCAGTAATGCCAGTTCATTTTTCATCACCTGCAGGGAGGCGATGCCAAGGTTATGCAGGGGAAGTGTGCCTGCGGGGATATCTTTTTCAGTTTCACCAGGTACTGTTTCGGTAATGAGTGCTGTTTTGAGCCTGTGGGCTTCCCAGCCGCTGATTTCAAAGGGTTCATGATCGGGCAGGAGGGTTTCCTCATCCCGGTAATAGATATGCAAAACCTTGTTGTAATAGCTGCGCACAGGGTTTTGCATGAATTTGCCCAGATCAGTGATGTCAATCGTATCAAAGTTGTATGCTGGCGTAGATACTGCCTGCTGGCCAACCGGAATGCGTGTGGCAAAGCGGTCTTCGCTCAGGTAGTTCAGCAGCTTACCACCAAAGTATTTGTTGCTGAAACCATGGAGAGGGTGGATGGTGATCCATGATTTTCTGAGGACATCTGTATCGGCACCCATACCCCTCGCAACATAGTCAATGCACTCATCCACCAGCGATGAGGGTGGAAGATCAGATGCATCTTTGGCGCTTTTGGCGGTATAGCTGATGTAGAGTTTTTCCTTGGCAGAAAGCAGTGTTTCCAGGAAGAGGTGTTTGTCGTTGTCTTTCACGTTCCGGTCGCCGGGCAGCCTTTGCTGCGTTAGCAGGCTGAAAGCCAGCGGTGATTCCTTTCTGGGGAATTTGTCGAAATCCATTCCCAGCATGGCCACCACCCGGAAAGGGATGCTGCGCATGGGGATGAGGGAACAGAAGGTGATGCCAGCGCCTGCGAACGACTGCGAACGTTTTTCCATCGAAAGGCGGTGGAGGAAGCTGTGGCGGAACACTTCGAAGCTGATGGGTTCGGTGTCGGCGGGGTTGAAGGCCGACAGCTGTTCGGTGAGCTGTACAAAGCGCGGATAGTCTTCATCTTCGGATTCACCGGATTGGAAAACCATATCTTCCACCAGCCCGTTGAGGTATACGGCCCAATCTGCAATGGTTCTGGGCGTTTCCCATTCCCTGATTTGGCTGATGAGCACTTGGATGAAGTGAATCAGTTTGACCCTTTCGAGAGCGGCACTGCCTTCCTCCGTATCAAGGGGCGTAACAGTTTCTGTACCGTCGTGGTAAGGCATTTCTCCGGTCATGCAGATGCCGTAGAGGATTTTTTTGAGACCATGTTCCCAGCTGATCACCCTGGTACCATCGTTTTCCCTTCCTGCGATGCTGAAGATGATGCCTGCCTGCCTGACTGCTTCCCGGATGGCATCCACATCGGTTATCTGGAACCTTTTCCGGATATGGGGTGATTCCAGGAGTTCGAGGATGGCTTCAGCTTTGAAGCGGGTGGGATCAACCAACAGCAGTTGCCGGATGGCGGTGAACAGGTTGTTGTCTGCCGTGATGGTTTCATCGGCAATGGTATAGGGGAAGCGATAAGGGGCATTGCTGAAGATGGCATGGATATAGGGAGCATATTGGTCGATGTCGCTCACCATTACCAGGATATCCCGTGCAGGAAAGGGTTCTGTGCTGGCATCCACCAGGCTAACCAAGTGGTTGTACAGCACTTCCACTTCCCGCAGGGGGGTATAGCATCCGTTGATGATGAAAGAACCGTCATGAATGTCTTTTTCTTGCAGGGGCTGACGTTGGTCGCCAACGGCATTGTGGTAGATATCGTGCTGGATTTTGTGCAGCAGGGTTTTGGGGGAGGAGTGCGGATTGGCGAGTCTGGTGTCGTAAAGGTTGATGAATTCATCTTGGTTGAGCAATAGGCCAAATGTTTCCCGGATGATGTTTCCCCAGTTCAGCAACAGGTCGTTGCCCTGCAGGAAGTGTTCATCGTAGGACCGCTGCCGGTTTCTCTTTTGTAATAATCGGGTGATCTGTTTTTCAGAGCGATCGTCCAGCCAGTATTGTTCCGGCGATGGGTTGATGAGGTAAAAATGAATGTCTATGCAGGCCGACAGCGCATGGAATATCCGCAGGTAGTAGGGGGTAATCACAGCGATTCCGAAGAAATGCAGTTGTCCTATTTTCCGCCGAAGCAGGTCCTGCACTTCCGGGTTTTCCAGCCCTTTGATGATCTCATCCGCCATCTCCACTCTATCCCCTGCAGCAGCGGCAACTATTGCTTTCATCTGCTGCCAGAGCCATGCTTGCCAGTCGCCTGCGGGTATTTCGGCACCCACCTGGTTCCAGGTTTTAATGTGTTCGTACCGGTACACCTGGTATTGGTCGAATAAGTCCGCCAGTTGATCAGCCAGGGCAATGCGTTTGATATCGTTGCTGCCGAAATAGGCTTGGATGTCTGGATGCGCTTCCCGGAAAGCTTGACTGCCCAGCAGGGTATACAGGTACCAGCGGGTGGTTTCGCTGTCCAATGCTGGCCGGGCCGGATAGGTACACAATTGGTGCACCCTTGAAACGATGTCGTTTGGTTTGCAAAAACGGATATTGGAGGCGATGCCCAATTCTTTAGCCAGGGCTGTTTTCAGCCAGCTGTTCATGCCTTCTGTTTGGGTGATGACCCATTGTGCCCTGAAAGGGTCGCCTGTAATCGCTTTCAGGTCGCCTGCCAGTTGCAGCGACAATGGTGAGAGTGCGTTGGATACGTTGAGGGTGATGCCCATGGTTGTAGTTATGCTTTTGCTTAGCCTTGGTGTATTTGCAGTTGGTTGATTCTATTGGTGATTCCTGATATCCTTTTAACGGATTGCGTAACGGTATGCAGCAGTGTTGCTGTTGAGCCCTGGATGGTGACGCCTTTGCGGGCGCGGGTAACGCCGGTATAGAGCAGTTCCCGTGTGAGCAGTGGGTTGTCTGTTCCTTCTGGCAGTACCACCATCACCTGATCGAATTCCGATCCCTGGCTTTTGTGGATTGTCATGGCGAAGACCGTTTCCGCGTCGCTCAGGTAGGCTGGCAGCAGGCTGCGCAGCTCACCGTTGCCGTCGGTGAACCAGGCACGCAGTTGGCCACGGGCATCCTTTCGGAGGATGCCAACGTCGCCATTGAACAGGTTCAGTTCATAGTTATTGCGCGTAACCATTACCGGTCGGTGTTCATAGAACTCCCTGTCTGCCCGCAGCAGATGATGCTGTTGCAGCAACCTCTCAATCTGTCTGTTGATGGCATATAGTCCGCGTTCACCTTCCCTTACCGCTACAAGTACCCGCAGGTTGTTCAGCTTCTCCAAGGCCTTTTGGATATCCTCTTCTTGGATATAATCTGCATAGCCCATGCAGAATGCTTCTAATACGGCCGGGTTATAAAGCCTGTCGAAATGCAGTCCTTCAGTATCTTCTCTTATCAATTCCTCCATTGCAGCCGACTTTCCGCCGATGATGATGCCGGCCAGCGTACCGATGGCACCTCTCTTTTTGAAGCGGTGGCTTAATTTCAGTTGTAGGATATGGTTGGAGAGCCAGGGTGGGTTTGTTGCGGAATAGGCTCCTTGCATTTGACGTTGTGGATCGGGAAGAAAGCTGTTGATCCATTCCCGCCGTTCCGTATCCATGGCATTCAGTTCTGGTATGGCCATGCAGAGGTCGCCCAGCAGGCTTCCAGCCTCTACGGATGCCAGCTGGTCTTTGTCGCCCAACAGGATGATCCTTGTCTCCGGATGCAGGGCATCCAAGAGTTTTGCGAACAGGGGAACATCAATCATGGACGCCTCATCCACCACTACCCAGTTGAAGGGAAGGGTGTTTTGGCTGTTGAATTTGAAGTGTGTAGAGCCAGGTTTATAGCCCAGCAAGCTGTGCAGTGTTGACGGTTTGAGTTGGTGAAATACCGGTTGCATTTCCGGGAATGCTGAGGCCGATTGCTGCAGGGATTCATACATCCGCATGGAAGCCTTGCCCGTAGGAGCTGCCAGGGCCACGCAGGTAGCAGGATTGATTGCGTAGAGGATGCGCAGCAGTTTGGCCAGGGTGGTGGTTTTGCCTGTGCCTGGTCCTCCGGTGATGATGCTGAAATCGCTCAGTAGGGCTTGTAAGCAGGCTACCAGTTGCCAGTCGGTCTGCTCTTCCGGCAGCAACCCATCCAGCGGATAGGTTGCCACCAGCGTGTTGATCAGGTTTTGGTGTTTTTCCAGGCCGGCCATCCTGTCCTGCAGCTGCTGCAGGCTGGATTGGGCACGCGCAACGACGTGGCTGATGATTTTGGATTCATAGTGGTAGTAGCGCTGGAAGTAAAGCAGGTTGCCGTCGAGGATGAAAGGTTTAGGATCCCCTCCCGGGTGGCCTACCAGGTCTGATTGCTGGTCGGCTGTTGGCAGCCAGCGCTTGTCAAAAGGCATTTCTTCCGTCAGTACACTTTCAGTAGGCACACAGATATGCCCTTCCATGAGTTTTTTCGACAGCAGGTAGGCTGCCGGTCTGATGCGCGCATCCTGGAAGGCGCTGGCGAATTGCAGGTGGATATCTGAAAGCGTATGCATAGGCGTTAGATATATGCAAATATGAGGGTAAGGGTGAAATTTTGTTTCCATTCTTTCCCAGAAGTCTTGCTGTCGGCAAAGATTCCCTTATGTTTGCCCTTATGGGTGTATTTGAAACGAAGCGAAAAGTGGTCATAACCTGCAACAAGTGGTTGTCGCCTGCCTTGCAACAGGAAGTGGAGGCATTGGGTTACAAGCCCGACCGGGTATTCCAGACCGGTGTGGAGCTCACGGCCAATGTCAACGATTGCATCAGGCTCAACCTCAACCTCCGCACTGCCAGTCAGGTCATGTATTCGCTCAAATCGTTTACCTGCGACCATCCCGATACATTGTACAGGCAAACCTTGGGTTTACCCTGGGAGCAATTGATAGCCCGGAATGGTTACTTTTCGGTTACCAGTAATGTCTTCCATCCAACCATATCGACCAATCTTTATGCCAACCTCCGGGTGAAAGATGCCATTGTAGACACTATGCGGAGGGCTTCCGCTATTCGTCCTAGTACAGGTTCTGACCTGATTGCCGTGGTGGTGCATCTTTTTTGGAAGAACGACCAGGCCGAATTGTTTTTAGACACTTCCGGAGAGAGTTTGGCCAGGCACGGTTACCGGAAGTTGCCGGGCAGTGCACCCATGCTCGAGGCTTTGGCGGCGGCAACGGTATTCAGTACCCGGTGGGACAGGCAAAGTTTGTTCATCAACCCCATGTGCGGATCTGGAACCTTGGCGATAGAGGCTGCACTTATTGCCACCCACAGTATGCCAGGATTACTCCGCGACAATTATGCGTTCATGCATGTGCTTGACTATGATGATGCTGTTTATAAGGAAGAGCTTGAACGGTTGAGGCATCAAGTTATGGTGCCACCCGGTTTGCGCATCATTGCATCCGATATCAGTGAGAGGGCTGTGGAGATAGCCCGCATCAATGCCGCCCGTGCCGGTGTGGAGGAGTTGATAGACTTTCAGGTCTGTGATTTTGCAGATACCGAGGTCCCCGAAGGGGATGGAGTGGTGATGGTCAATCCCGAATACGGGGAAAGGCTTGGGGAAGAGACTGCGTTACAGTCGACTTACGCCCGCATAGGTGATTTTTTCAAGCAGCGATGCCAGGGCAAGACCGCATATGTGTTCACTGGCAATTTGGAGTTGGCCAAGTCTGTCAGGCTGAAACCTAGTCGCCGCATCGAGTTCCTCAATGCCAAGATTGATTGCAGGTTGTTGGAGTATGGGATGTATGTGGGGAGTAAGAAGTGAGGAGGCAAAAGGCAAATACTGAGCAGACGAATGACCCCAAATTGTTCAAGAAATTACAAAACGACATCTAGGAATTGAGAACAATATTTGGTGGTCTTCAAATCAGATTGCTCGCATTTTGGGATAAGTCATACAATAAAAAAACCTTGGTAATTGCAACCCATGGTTTTATAAAAAAAGTTGACAAAGTACCTAAAGGAGAAATTGAAAGAGCTGTTCGATTGAGAGATAAATATTTTATTACTGCATCTAAAAATTAGAAGTATGGCAACTCATAAAAATCAGACATATTCACTTTCAGAGATGAAAGACAAATATATTGGTAAGGTTGGAACAGAGGAAAGAGATGAATATGAATATGAGCTTCGAATGGACGTCTTGGGCAAAATGATTAAATCGGTCAGGCAGGAACGTCGTTTGACACAAGAGGAATTGGGTAAACTTGTTGGAGTTCAAAAAGCTCAAATTTCCAAACTTGAAATTAGCGCGAACAGTGCAACAATTGATACCGTTTTACGTGTATTCAAAGCATTAAAAGCAGAAATACATTTTAATGTGAAACTAGAAGACAATTTTGTTAAACTAATTTGAATTCATTAAAAGCGTGATTTCATGACTGTAAGAAGGGCATGTTC